>DATFWM010000276.1:0-4016 GCA_035259295.1 Blastocatellia bacterium
AAGAAGGACCGTTGGAATAACTAGGCAATCGTAGATTTGAGCGCGGTAACTTCGCTGACAGGCACTGATTCCGAGTGCCAGAACGCGAAAAAGGGGTCGCTGTCCCTGTAGGCAGCGCTGGTAGTGAGAATCCTGAACGGCGCGGAACGCGTCTTCCCTTCGGGGCTTAAGATTACTTGCTATAGGCCTGCCTGAAAGAACATATCGCATTAGGTTTCATTGATCGCCAGTAGGCTAGAACGTTGATTATAAAAGTCGAAGTAAGAAATCCAGCAGCGCGGGTTGTTGCGATCTTCGCGACACTCATCATCTCCGCTCTTCTGACTTACGCAATGCTGCTGAACTTCCTCGCAGGAGTGCTTACCGATCAGCGAGCTAATATCAGAACTGAATGGCTCGCTGCGGGAATCGCTTATGTCCCGAACTCTGCTCGCCTCAACGCGAGACTTGCCGAGACCGAGATGACGCAAGCCGAGCGTGACCTCTCAGCGGTTGAGAGCTGTGCGCAGCGAGCGGTCAATCTATCGCCGTGGGACTACGAGCACCGCCTCCTGATGGCGACCGTCAAAGAAGCGAAAGGCGATCGCGATGGGGCCGAGCAATCTTTGCGTGAAGCGCTGGCATTAGCTCCCAACTACCCCGACGTGCATTGGCGACTGGCGAATCTGCTCCTCAGAGAAGGGAAGCTTGGCAAGTCGGTCAGCGAATTTCGCGCAGCAGCCTCTTCCAATCCGAAGCTGTTGCCCGGTACTCTCGATTTATTGTGGCGCGTGTCGGCCGGCAATCTTGCCGCGCTCCAAACCGTCGCTCCAACGGATCCAAACTCGCAAGCGATTCTTGCGCAGTTTCTGTTGAAGGAAAAGCGCGCCGCTGACGCGATCACCATATTCAGCGGGATCGATCGCAACGCGTTGGTCGGTCTACCTCAAAGCCCGGCGTTCATCGACTCGCTAGTATCGCAGGGGCATATCGAGGAGGCGCGAGGTCTGTGGATTGGAATGATCAGTGGAGACTACGCGCAGCCGGGCCATCCGTTACCTCTCGTGTGGAATGGAAGCTTTGAATCGGACGCCTCAAAAAACCTGGCACAATTCGATTGGAGGATCATCCGGAACGAATATGCGGTGCCAAGCATTGACTCGAGCGTCGCACGCACTGGGAGCCGGTCGCTCAGGATAGAGTTCACCGGGCGTGACACCACGAGGTTGGACGAGCAGGTCAAGCAGATCGTGGTTGTGCATCCAGGCGCGCGGTATCGACTCGAGTGCTACGCGCGGAGTGAGCGGCTTAACACACCAGAAGGACCTCGGGTTGTCGTGACCGGCCCCTCTTCAACAGAGATTGTAAAATCCGCTCCAATCTCTCCGGGGTCGAGCGACTGGCACCCGATCGCGATTGATTTCACCGCGCCTGCAAACACGCGCGCGATCGTAATCACAATCAGGCGTGTGCCGCAATTCAGCTATGACGATCCGACGTCGGGAATCGTATGGTTCGATGACTTCCGGCTGACCGAACAAGGCAAATGAACACACACCACAGCAAAGCTGCCAAAGACCATCTGAGCAGGACCATCAGAGTTATCTTTCTGGCCGCAGTGGTCTTTGCTGCGCTTGCGCACGGCGCGGTCGAGCCGTGGTCTGTGTTCGTCTTCGAGAGCATAATAGTCATAATACTCCTGCTGTGGTCCGTCAAAGTCGTGGCGGATAGACGGTTGAATTTAAGTGTTCCTAGTACGTTGTTTCCCGTCGCCTCGCTCATAGCGGTTGCGCTTGTTCAGAGCGTTGCCCTCACCGACAGCACCGGACGATGGATGAGCCTCTCGAAAAATGTTGAGTCCACGCGTGCTGCGGTGATTGTATTGATCTTTCTATTCATTTCGTTTTTGATAGCGACTAACTTCTTCAACACTCGCCAGCGTCTCTCCGCGCTATCGCAATTTCTGGTCATCTATGGATTGGCGATGGCGCTGTTCGCGCTGGTGCAGCACTTCACTTGGAACGGTTCCTTCTATTGGCTGCGCCACACTGAGATGACATCACCGTTTGGACCGTTTGCAAATCACAATCACTTCGCCGGCTATATGGAGATGCTAATTCCGCTGGCGGTCGCGCTGATCCTCACGCGCGCAGTTCGACCGGAACTTCGAATGTTGTACGGCTTTGCGGCTGCGATGATGGGCGTCGCCGCCGTCCTGTCGCTCTCGCGCGGCGGGATTATCAGCATCGCCGCGTCAATGATGTTCTTGGCAGTGATGAGCTACGGGGTTTTGCGGCGCGCAGATTCGGCGGCCGATAAGGGTCGTCTTCCTCAATTCGTCTCACAAGCGGCGATTGTCTTAGTAATCGTCGGCGTAATTACCGCCGGAATCTTTTGGATTGGCGCTGACCCGGTTATCAATCGTGTGGCGCACGGGCAAACACCCGCCGGCCAAACGTCAAAAGAGAGCTTCTTCTCGAGCCGGGGATGGGTCTGGCGGGACACGTTCACGATGATTCGCGCCAATCCGCTGCTCGGAGTTGGGTTCGGAGCATACGAGACTGCTTTCTCGATTTACACCAAGAGCGACGGATCGCTGAGAGTTCCGCAGTCTCATAATGACTATCTCCAGATCATATCGGATTGCGGAGTAGTCGGCGGACTGATTGCGCTGTGGTTCGTTGTCTTAGTGTTTCGCTCAGTCGCGCGAGGCGCACGGTCTCGCGACCGGCTCGTCTCCGCGCTGGCGCTCGGAAGCGGAGCCGGTTTGTTTGCAATGCTCGTTCACAGCCTGTTTGACTTCAATTTACAAGTGCCGTCAAACGCCTTACTATTTTTGACGCTTTCGGCCGTGGCGACCGGCGTTGGAGCCTTCGCTGGTGACAGGGAGGCATCGACTGCTCTGGAGCCAAGCCGGAACGTGGCGGGATCTGAGAAGGCTGTTGCGTTGTCTGCTTAAAACTGTGAGAGGCGTCATGAACACCAAACTCTACATCATTGCACTGCTGGTCATCGCTGCTTGTGCTGCCGCGTACGGCAAAGCGGCACAGTCGGATCGTCAAACCCAGAGCGGTCAGTCGACCGGCGTCTCACCGAGCGCCGCGACACAGCCCGCGGGTCGCGGAACCACGGCCGTATTGGTTTCGCCCGATGAAGACTATCGCATCGGACCCAACGACGTGCTTGATATCAAAGTCGAAAACGCGCCGGAGCTTTCCGGGACGTTTCGCGTCACAGCGTCCGGCACTTTTCTGATGCCGTATGTGGGCCGTGTTACCGCGGCGAAAAAGACCACTGAAGAGCTTGCACAGTGGATCGCCGACGGATTGCGCCGCGACTATTTGAAAGACCCGAAAGTGCTCGTCAGCGTGAAGGAATTCAACAGCCGCTCCTTTTGGATCCTGGGCTCGGTGAGAAGCCCGGGAGTCTTTCAAGTCGAAGGGCGACCGTCCATGCTCGAGCTTATCACGTTGGCAGGCGGCTTGAGCGAACATCACGGCGCCAACGCGTACATCATTCGAAAGATTAAGCGAGCCTCGGACAAAGATCTTGCGACCAACGTCGCCAACGCAAACGGCGGGGAAACAGCGCAAAATACAGCAGCAGAAGCGGAGCCAAAATATGAAATGAAGAGCGCCAACATCAACGCCCTGTTCAGAGGTCATTTCGATCAAGACGTCTTGCTCGAGTCGGGCGATATGGTGAACATACCGCCAACCGATCTCTTTTTTGTTGCCGGCGAAGTAAATGCGCCAGGCCAGTTCTCGCTCAAAGAAGGCACCACGCTACGGCAAGCCATCTCGCTTGCGCAAGGTACAACCTACAAGGCTGCTTTGAATCGAGGGATCGTGTTTCGCGAGAACTCGAACGGTAAGCGCGAGGAGTTACATGTCGACATCGACGCCGTTATGAAAGGCAAGAAAGAAGACCTCGCAATCATGGCGAACGACATCATAATGGTGCCCAACAGCCGTTCCAAGTCGATAGGAGGAGCGGTGCTTAGAGCCTTCGGCCTAACGACAATTACTCGTCTGCCG
>DATFWM010000277.1:0-3014 GCA_035259295.1 Blastocatellia bacterium
GGCGCATCGTGCCCGGCATTGGCGATGCCAATATTGAGCGGCGCTTTGACCGAATGATTGCCCACATTGGGCGTGTCGTGACAGGTGCCGCAGAACCCATCAATGACCGGCTGGTTGAGCACGTCATTGAGCCCCGTCACCCCTTTGATTTTGATCTTCGTGGTGTTGAACACCTCCTCACCGCGCGCGACCGACAGGCGGTAATCCTGGAGCCCAAGCCACGGCTTGTACAAATCAAAGATGTTCGGGTCGAAAGGCTGGCCTGTCGGATTCAAGCCAACAGGATCGTTCACGCCAATGAAGAATTTGGCGAGCTGCAACGAGAGCGCGACCGGACCGCCCGTCGCGTTATTGCCATTGAGAACGCCCGCATTGGTATCCAATGTCTGCGCGGTGAATATGCCGGTCTCGAACGTGACGATGTCCGCTTGCTGTTGCGCCTTGGGAGCGCTGTCGGCTTGCGCGTGGATAAGTGTCGCGTCGATCGACTGATTGGAAAGGCTGGGCTCGCGCCCATCCCACATGATCGCGGTGAGAAAACCGAGATTGGTCGATGGCAGCGGCCGCCGATACATCGACACGATGCCCGTGGTTGGACTGGTGAGGCCGGTCGCCGGGTTGGTCGTGCAGTTGTATGGATCCTGCACGGCCGTCACTGCGAACTCCAAATTCGGCGCCGCCGGCAACGGTATGCCAATTCTGATCAGAGCTTTGTCGATTAAGAGCGAATACGCCTTCCGCTTCGCATCAAGGGTTGAGACATTATCGCTCGGACACGTGGCGCCGTCGACCAGACGGAAGAGGGGGTCCTGCCCGGCGCTGGCATCGAACCTGGCACGGGCGCTCGACGCGCTAATGGTCCAGCCATCCTGCGGCTGATGACAGGTAAAACAAGTACGCCCATTGGTTCCTAGGTCCCGGAAGAATGCATTGCTGTTGGTGTTCGTGGCGCCGCCCGGTTGAAACGTCGCGACGCTGCCGCTGGGATCGGCATCCACCTCGAGCTTCGGAATAGTTTGCGGCGTCGTTTGCGTGGCCTGGTTCGCATCTTTGAACTTGCGCATTTTCTGCGCGTGGTCGATGGCGCCGGGAGCCCAATCCGTCGTCTGAGTGGGGTCGACGTTTCCCGGTTCTGCCAAAGCGAACGGTGGCGGACCACCCAAAAAATAGATGAAGGCGAGAAATGACAGGGAAAATTTTGTTAGCGCTCGATCCACGTGAGCGGCGCACAGTTCCTCCCCCATTTGATCCTCCCTAGAACATCTCTGCATCCGGTACAGCGCACGTATTTCCGGACCTGTAAGCTTCAGCTTCAGTCACCAGTTCGGAAGCAAGCTGTGTTGGGCATTACGATCTCAGTCCAAACTGACAAAAGAGTTGTCGACGTGCTGCTGCTCTGAAGTACGCCTTTCGCGTTGCTCCCGATAAACGTTAAAGACGAAGAGGCGAATGGCTGATGACAGATTCGCGTAGTCTCGCTCAGAATTGATCGCAGTGATCAAGTCCGACACGCCCATGCTGCGGGCTCCGGCGATTTCTTTGAGTGATTTCCAGAACGCTTCTTCGACACTGACGCTCGTCTTGTGGCCGGCAATAACAACCGACCTCTTCACAACCAGAGACTTCATGGCACAAGTCCCCCGAAAAACGTTCCCCCGAGAGCGTTTATCTCTTTCTCGCTATGCAAACCTATGGATTGATTGCTGTTAGTCAGTTGGCCTGCTTGCTTCGGCGGCCCTGGTCCTGCACACGGGCGAGTGCAGAACTCCCTCTTTTGCGCGCTCCGCGCTAACCGAAGATCTGCGATGTGCGCACGCAATCTCACTTGCATGCCCCCTGCGCCATCCCCGCAATGGGAGGCAACTCCACCGTGAGAAATTAAAACTATTTATTAGTTCGGCGTCAATATGACATCTATTAGTTAGAAACAATTTTTGATCGCGCTTCTAATATTTGTTGGAGCTTAATTCTTTTTGGTGTTGACGTACCGCTAGCTCGCGCCGGATGTTTCAAAGTTCCCTATCGAAAACTCGCTCAACTGTTTTGTATCGTGCATTGCCAGATTGAAAGAAGATTGTGCTAAGTCGCTCAAAATTTTTAGAATGAATCGTTTCAAAATAGGGCTTCGCAAAGGATAAAAGTTGTTTTTGGAAAAGGGGGGAAGGTCCCCAAGTCCTGAAGGACTGTCCGGTGCAGAAATACCGAGAACGGAAACTTTGTCCGATGTTGTTCGCTGCTCAAGTCAACGATGATAGCAGCTGCGGCATCAATGACGATGCACAACAATGTAGACTTCGGTAGTAGCGCTACTTATGACTCGTGAGCGTTGGAACTGGCGACCTGAAGGTCGGGCTGCTCGCGGTACACGCTGAACACGAACAAGCGAATGGCCGACGACAAATTTCCGTAATCACGCTTGGAATTGATGGCGGTAATCAAGTCCGAGACACCCATGTGACGGGACCAGGCGATCTCTTTGAGAGACTTCCAGAACACCTCCTCGACACTCACGCTTGTCTTGTGGCCCGCAATGACAACGGACCGCTTCACGACCAGAGACTTCATGACAGACCCCGATGAAGATTGGACACCCGCCATCGTTCTATACTCCGCACTGTAAGTGCGTTGAAGCTAAATTTGCCGCGTAGCTATTTTCTTTACGTGACAATTACGCTGCTCGGGGTTCCCTCCGTGAAGTCACTCGACTGGCTCAACCTTGAAGCGACGACCGACCTAACAACTCGCCTACATAGAAGACCAGCCAAAGCGCGGGGCATAAGAATGCGCCAAGCGGTAGCTTTGTAGTGAATTCGATTCTGTCACCGCGCAATCGCGACCATAGTACCGCCAGCAAAGCGGAACACGCTGCGAGCAAGCTTTGTCCGTGCCGTATCTCGCGTCATTGCTGGTGAAGAAATACCGCACCCCGAATTGCAGCTCGTCGGTCAATGTGACCTCGGCGACCGTCGCTTCGATCGCGACCTGCAGTCTTGGCCGATCAATTTCGCGTAGCG
>DATFWM010000278.1:0-8380 GCA_035259295.1 Blastocatellia bacterium
GGCTTCGTGACTCTGACCTCACGAGTATTATCTTGTTTACGTTTTCTTTTAGGGGAACTCGACCACCGACCTCGCCAGCTAACGGCTTTCATTTGTTCAGCTTGCGCAGCCAACACGCTCAACCTGATCTCACAACAATTCATCAACCGGCATCAGGGAAAACCTGAGGCACAGTTATTGACTAATGTCGGGCGAGGGTAACTGAGCCAGTAGGAGCAACTCAGAGGAGCCAGGCCGATGAAGAGACTAATAACAAAGGAATCCACGAACAGGATCCTGAACCCGGAAGGTCACCTTGTTTCAGATTCCAAAAGAGCGCCGATCCTAAGCCGGGCGAGAAAAATATCGGGGCTGGTTTTGGCGGCACTGCTGCTGCTGCCCTATATCGCGATGCCGGTCGGCCAGCATCTTGATCCGGAGGCGCTGGCTGAACCAACCACAGGATCAAAAGTATCGCCGGGGTTGAGCGACAAGCTGGGCAAGGCTGACCCGTCCGAGCGTGTATCAGTAATTATTCAAACGCGCGGCATTCCAAGCAGGGCGCTCGTTAATGCAGCCAACAACGAGGGCGGAAACGTTCGCAGGACCTTCAAGAACGTCGATGGCGTCGTAGTGGATCTTCCGGCCGCCGCGGTTGCAGCCCTCGCCAATCGCTCGGATGTTAGATACATGTCCTTCGACGAGCCAACGCAAGCTACCGGTCACCTCGAGACCACTACCGGCGCAGATCAGGTCAGAAGCTACGGCTCGGTGGGCACTGTGGACGGCACCGGGATCGGCATCGCGATCCTCGATTCAGGAATCTACACGTCTCACTCGGACTTTGGCGGCGGCTATAGAGTAAGAGCCAGCATTGACTTCACTGGCGAAAACAGAACCGATGATCCCTACGGACACGGGTCGCACGTTGCGGGCTGCGCCGCTGGCAATGGCAGTGTTTCCTTGGGCGCGTATACCGGAATAGCTCCCAACGCCAACCTCATCAACGTAAGAGTGCTTAATAGCAACGGGCAAGGCAAGATCTCTGATGCAATCGCCGGCATTGATTGGTGCATATCGAACAAAGCCGTTTACAACATTCGTGTGATGAACCTTAGTTTCGGCACGACCGCAGTTGACACTTACTCGAATGACCCGCTGTGTCAGGCGGTGAGGACGGCTTTTAACGCCGGCATAGTCGTCTGCGTGGCCGCTGGCAACGACGGAAGGGATAGTTACGGCAACAAAATCTATGGCGGCATAGTTTCGCCGGGCATCGAACCTTCAGCGGTCACAGTAGGCGCCGTCAACACGTACGGCAGCGATTACCATATTGATGACACGGTTGCCAGCTACAGCTCTCGTGGTCCCACACGTAGTTATTGGACCGACGTCTTGGGTGTGAAGCATTACGATGATTTGATAAAGCCGGATCTGGTCGCTCCGGGCAACAAGATTCTAGAGGCGGAGTCACCTAATAACTGGCTGGTGACTAATAATCCTCAGCTGGAGGGTTACGTAAGCTCGTCACCGAAAAAAGACCAAATGTATTTGAGCGGCACGTCGATGGCAACGCCGGTGGTTGCCGGCGCAGCCGCTCTGATGATTCAGGTTAATCCAAACCTCACTCCGAACCTGGTAAAAGCGATTCTCGAATACACGGCCGATCCTCTGCCGAATTGCAATACGTTCGAGCAGGGTGCGGGTGAGCTGAACGTCGAAGGCGCGGTGCGACTTTCGGCCTTGGTGCGAACAGATTTGTCGCTTTGCGTGTTGGGTTCGCCCTTACTGTGCAGCACCTGCAACGCCCCGACTCAGTGGACGACCATCGGAGGCGTGAGCTTCCAGTGGGGCGGCGGAATCATCCAGAAATGGAATTTCATCTATGGCAGCGGGCTCATCACTCAGTATCAAGGGGTCTACGGCACGGGAACTCTGCTTACAGATGGAGCGCTGCTGTCAAGCGGAACGCTGCTTTGCAACGGCACGCTGCTGACGAACGGAACATTGTTGAGCAGCGGGACATTGCTCAGTGACGGCACGCTGCTGTCTAGCGGCACGTTACTGACGGAAGGCACGCTGCTGGCCAACGGGACACTGCTGACCGACGGAACGCTGCTCGCAGACGGCACGCTTCTGTCAGATTCTGTTATCGCCACCACGTCGTCTTTCGGGACAAGCAGCCTGCGCGCCTCCTTCGGTGATCAGACCGTCGGTATGAACCCTGTCGCCGATCCGACGCCAAGCAATCTTTCGGCAAGCGTGATAGCTGCAAGTCAGATCAATCTGACCTGGAAAGACAACTGCAGCATAGAGACCGGCTATAACGTGCAGCGTTCCTCGGACGGTGTGAACTTCACCACCATTGCAACGCTAGGCGCGAATGCGACTGCCTACTCGAGCATCGGGCTGTCTTCAGGCACTACTTACTACTACAGAGTATTCGCGGTCACCAGCATCGGCAATACCGACTACTCCAACGTTTCGAGTGCTACAACTACGAGGTAACGCCAGGACCAGTCTTTTCACTTTAGGTCTGATGAATTGGTGTTTCAAGGAGGAGGAAAACCAATGCACTGGCACGCTAGACAAATCGGTATCGCACCCACGAGGCGACCCGGGCCGGCCGAGCCGAGAATCGACAAGCTCGCTGCCGGCCAAGAACCGGAAGTTCTGGCGTTCTTGTCGGAGAATGTAACCCGAACGTTCGGAATAGTCGGATTCATTCGGAATAACGGACTACAAAGTCCTCACAATCCCGGGACTTTCTACGGTTGCCGAAACGAATACGGCCAACTCGAAGGCGTAGCTCTCATCGGAAGATTCGTTTTGTTTGAGGCGCGCTACGAATCTGCGATTGAAGCGTTCGCTCGCATCGCGCTGCAACACTCCCACATCCATATGGTGCTTGGCCCGCAAGATTCAGTATGGAGCTTCTGGAGCTACTATGCGGTTGGCGGTCAAAAGCCCCGGCGATTCTGCCGCCAGTCACTGTTCGAACTGCGGTGGCCCGTCGAGGTTCGTCAACCTGTTCCGGGCCTCAGGCTTGCGACGCTAGAAGATCTGGATTTGATCGTCCCATCGCATGCCAGATCCGCGATGGAAGAGAGCGGAATCGACCCGCTCGAAGTCGATCCTTCGGGCTTTCGCGATCGTTGCCGGCGTCGCATCGAGCAAGGACACACCTGGGTGTGGGTGGAAAACGGGAAGCTAATCTTCAAAACTGAAGTAATGACCGACTCGCCCGATGTTACCTACCTCGAGGGGGTCGAGGTAAGCCCGGAACAGCGCAGCAAAGGTTACGGCCTGAGATGCGTTGCGCAGTTAAGTATGACGCTCTTGCGTCGAACCGCTTCTGTCTGCCTCTTGGCAAGCCATCGGAATAACGCTGCTCAGTCCTTCTACCGCACAGTGGGCTATAAATTGATCGGTAACTACGACTCAATCTTCCTCCAAGAGAATACCAAAGGAGGGCGTTAGGATTCTATGAACCACCAGCGCTTCTTTAAGCCTTACATGCGGCTGATAGTCGTAATCGGCGCTGAGGTTCTATTACTCTCTCTGTGCAACCTTGACACTTCCGCGCTCGGCGTGAAGTTCATTATTCTGCTGGCGATAACTGTCGCCGTCGGCTCGCGCAATCTTGTCCATTTCTTCCGCTTCGACTCGTCGGTATCAGTTTCGGATGTTTTCATATTTCTAGCCATTCTGCTCATCGGCGGAGAACCTGCTGTTCTAATAGCGGCGGCAGAGGGCTTCTGCTCGTCGCTGCGCATAACTAAGAGGCCGCTGACCATGCTGTTCAACTCGGCAAGCATGGCATTGTCGACGTTTCTCACTGTCTGGGGGCTGCGTATGGCTTTCGGAACGATACCGGATGTCGCCAGCAGCGGAGCCTCGCCCAGACTGATCGCGATGACATGCGCAATGGCACTGTTGCAGTATGGATTCAATTCAGGCACCGTTGCGGTCGCAGGCGCGCTGAGGGTGAACCAGCCAGTCTGGACTGTCTGGAAGAAGCATTACGTTTGGACTTCGATTACCTATTTTGCGGGGGCCTCGGCGGCGGCCTTGATCACGGTGCTCATGAGCGCAGTGGGCTTCTATGCCGTGATTGCCACCGCGCCCGTTGTCATCGCCATCTATTTCACGTACATGACCTACGTCAAGAATGTTGAATCCTCGACGGTGCAAGCCGAGACAGCAAAGCGTCATCTTGCGCAGATGCAGGAGAGCGAGGAGCGTTTCCGAAGCGCTTTTGATCACGCCCCGATCGGCATGGCGCTAGTGTCACCCGACGGCCGCTGGCTTCAGGTCAATCAATCTTTGTGCGACATCGTCGGGTACTCAGAGGATGAGTTCAAAGGGATGACGTTTCAGTCGATTACAAATCCAGAGGATCTCGGCGACTTTCTCGATCATTTAAAAAGGGTCCTCGACGGCCACGTTCCAACCCATCAGATGGAACAGCGTTACCTTCACAAACAGGGGCACGAAGTGTGGGTGCTGGTGGGCGTATCATTGATTCGAGACACGGAAAGCAAATGTCAGCGATTCATATTCCAGATTCAAGACATAACGAACAGGAAGCGGGCCGAAGCGCAGCTGGTGCACGACGCGTTCCACGACGCGCTCACCGGTCTGCCCAACCGGGCCTGGTTCATGGAGCAACTGCAAGAGTCGCTTGACCTCGTTCGAGTGCAGCGGGGACGTTTGTTTGCTGTGCTGTTTCTCGACCTCGATCGATTCAAGTTGATCAACGACAGCATAGGACACATGGTCGGCGACCAGTTGCTGATCGGGATCGCAAACAGGCTCCGCCACTGCTTGCGTCCGCAAGACAAAGTAGCTCGATTAGGCGGAGATGAGTTCACGATCCTTCTGGACGGCATCTGCGATGCGAGAGAGGCCATCGAAGTCGCCGAACGCGTTCAGAAAAATCTTTCGCAACCGTTTAATCTCGGCGGGTATGAAACGTTCACCACGGTCAGCATCGGAATAGCGCTCTCAGACGCCGAATACAAAAGGCCCGAGGATTTCCTGCGCGACGCCGACACGGCGATGTATCAAGCCAAGTCGCTGGGTAAGGCTCGCTACGTCATATTCGACAAGGCCATGCACGCTCACGCGGTGAACTTGCTGCAGCTCGAAACGGACCTTCGTCGGGCGGTAGATCGGAATGAATTCTTCATTGAATATCAACCCATCGTCAAACTGGAGACGGGCCGGCTTATTGGCTTTGAGGCGCTGGTTCGCTGGCAACATCCTGAGCGCGGCGCGATCCCACCCGACCGCTTCATAGCCGTCGCCGAAGAAACAGGTTCGATCGTTCACATCGGCCAATGGGTCCTCCTTGAAGCTTGTATTCAGATGAAGCGATGGCAGGAGATGTATGCTTCGGAGACTCCGCTGTCGATCAGTGTTAACCTATCAGGGCGCCAGTTCGGTCACTCGAACCTGCTCGAACAGGTTACGCGCATCCTCGACTCAACGGGCTTGGATCCGCGCTCGCTCAAGCTCGAGATAACCGAAAGCATAGTCATGGACAATGTCGAGAGTGCGTCCGTTACGATCGAAAAACTTCGCGCGCTCGGCGTCGAGCTCAGCATTGACGATTTTGGCACCGGCTACTCGTCGCTCAGCTATCTGCATCGTCTGCCGATTGACACGCTCAAGATCGACCGTTCATTCGTGAGCCGCATTGGCGAGAACAACGAGAACAAGGAGATCGTGCGCACGATAATCGTGCTCGCTCAGAACCTGGGGATGGGGGTTATCGCAGAAGGGGTCGAAACAACTGGGCAACTCGAACGGTTGCGCGAGCTGGGATGTCAATGCATTCAAGGATTCTTGGTATCCGAGCCGCTCGCCCTGGCCGCGGCTGAAAAGCTGGTCGAGCGCGCCTCTTCACCCTGGCAGGAACCACTTCTGGAGCCCGCGAAAACTTTTAACCAGACAGCCTTTGATTCACTGGCAAGCAGTTACTCGATGTGACGGCGTAGCACAGACTTAAGTCTGCATCCGGGAAAAACAGACTGAAATCTGTGCCACGACTTGCCCGCTCGCTCGGAGGCCCGTAGCATTACCTCATGCCCCAAAAGCAGAGGAAGCGACTGTTCCTGGTCGACGGGATGTCGCAGATCTATCGCGCCTACTACGCGCTTCCAAGCCTCTCAAATTCGCGCGGTCTCCCAACCAACGCCGTCTATGGCTTCACGATGATGCTGCGCAAGCTCGTCTCGACCGAGAAGCCCGATTATCTAGGCGTGGCGTTCGACGGACCTGAGCGCACCTTTCGCCACGACGTATACGAATCCTACAAGGCCACTAGAACGGCGATGCCCGACGACTTGACTTTGCAGCTTCCATATATCAACCGGCTGTGTCAGGCGCTGCGCGTTCCAATCATCCGTGAGGCAGGCTACGAAGCTGATGATATCATCGGGACACTTGCCGCTAAAGCCGAGCGCGCCGGTCTTGACGTGATCATCGTGACCAACGATAAGGACCTGACCCAACTCGTCACCGATCACGTGAAGATTCTCCGCACCGAGCGTACGGGCGAGATGAAGATGCTGGACGCAAGAGGCGTGGAAGAAAAGATGGGCGTGCCTCCCGACAAAGTCGTCGAACTGCTCGGCTTGTGGGGCGACACGATCGACAACATCCCCGGCGCCCCAGGCATCGGCGAAAAGGGCGCGAAACAAATTATTGAGCAATACGGAACAGTCGAAAACGCAATCGCTCACGCGGACGAGATTGCGAGAAAGAATTATCGCGAGAGTTTGAAGAACAACGTCGAGTTGATTCGCAAGTCGCGCGAGCTTGTGAAGATCGCTTGCGAAATGCCGATCGATCTTGACCTCGATGAGTTGGTGTACGAAGAGCCCGATCGCAATGCCGCATACGAATTGTATTCTGAACTCGAATTCGCCGCCTTGACTCGCGAGTATTCAGATGCGGCAACTGCAGCGAAGCCGGCAGCCGCCGCAGCTTTCGAGTCGGCTAAGACTGACTATTTGCGCATCGGCACACGAGCAGAGCTTGATAGCCTTGTCGAATCGCTATGGTCAAAGGAACGATTCGGCGTTTCAATCGCCGAACGCGACGGCCTCGCGTTTGGCGTCGCGATCGCGGTCGAAGACTCGACGTCAGCGCTTGTTGATCTCGAGAAATTCGGAGATAGACAGGAACCAGTTGCGAAAATAGAGGAGGTTCTGGAAAACGGGCTGGTTCGAAAGGTCACCCATGATTGGAAGGGCACCCTCACGTCGCTTGATCGCCTTGCTCGCCCGGACCAACCAGAGGTGATCGAGAGAGAAAGGGACGGCGAGATTCAGGATTTCACTCCGGCGATTCGCATCGAAGGCGTTGAGGAAGATACGCTAATCGCTGCTTACTTGCTTGACTCGAATCGCGCCAATTACCGGCCCAAGGAACTGGCCCGTGAGTTTCTCGGGGTTGAGCTCGCTGAGACTGTAGAAGGCTTCGACGCGGAAGAATCCCGCGCGCTTCAAACTGCCGACGTGGCATTTCGATTGGCGAACGTGCTTCGCGAGAAGATCGAATCGATGGAACTCGAGCGGGTTTACCGCGAGATCGAGTTACCGCTTGTCGAGATACTTTTCGAGATGGAACGGATCGGGGTTCGCATCGATCTCGTCGCGCTTGCGGAAGCCGGTCGCGAGATGGAACACGAGCTTGGGCGATTGACGAACGAAATCCACGAGCTGGCCGGAGAGGAATTCAACATCAACTCACCGCAGCAGCTTGGGGACATCTTCGAGAAGCTGAATTTTGAAGTCGCGCGCAGAACGAAGACCGGCAAGATATCGACCTCGGTCGACGTGCTGGAGGAACTCGCGGCAAAGTACGATCTGCCGCGAAAAATAATCGAGTATCGCGAGATCGCCAAGCTCAAGGGCACTTATGTGGACGCGCTGCCCAAGCTAATCGACCCTCGCACTGGCCGCGTGCACACGACGTTGAATCAAGCCGTATCGGCTACCGGCAGATTGTCCTCGACCAACCCGAATCTTCAAAACATTCCGATCCGATCTGAACTGGGCCGTCGAATACGCGCAGCGTTCGTCGCCTCGCCACGCTACAAGCTGATGTCGGCGGACTATTCACAGATCGAGCTGCGAGTGTTCGCGCATATAACCGGCGATCCAAGGATGACCGAAGCATTCAAGCGAGGCGAAGACATTCATGCTCGCACGGCGCGCGACGTTTTTGGCGCGAAGACCAAACAAGAAGAATCAGAGGCTCGCCGTCTGGCAAAGATAGTAAACTTCGCGATCCCGTACGTGATCGGTCCCTTTGGCCTGGCTCAGCGCACGGGACTCACGCGGGCGCAGGCAAAGAAAGTCATCGAGGACTACTACAACACTTACAAAGG
>DATFWM010000279.1:0-8018 GCA_035259295.1 Blastocatellia bacterium
AGGTTATGGGCAACAATCACAACCTGTTCGGGCGCCCGAACGAAGCTCACGTAATCATCGATACCGAAGGGCGCTATCATATAAAGAAGATCGTTCAGGGCAGCCGAATTGGCGACATGCTTGTCGCGGCGCGCTACGACAAAGTACAGGCGTTGGAAAGCATTGAGCGAATGATCAATGGCCGGGTCGCCGCCGGACAGCTCACCGAGGAAGAAGCCGGATCGCTGATCAGCCAATACGAGTCTGATATCAATCGGTATACATACTTGGAATAGTCATCGGTCCGTAGTCCGTAGTCCGTGGCTAAAATTAGATTAGACGTTATGTCAAAGAGTGATTTCGAGAACTTGAAGGTCTACACATTGTCAGAGGTTTTGGCTGACGAGATTTGGGACATGGTAATGGCTTGGGATCGCTTCGCGGGCGATACTGTGGGCAGCCAGATAGTCCGCGCAGCCGACAGCATTGGAGCTAACGTCGCGAAGGGCTCGGGACGCGGCTTTCAAGAAAATCGAAGCTTCGTCAGGATGGCGCGAGGATCGCTAAAGGAAACCCAGCATTTTCTACGGAGGGCTTACAAGCGCAAGCTCTTGAATGACGATCAAGTTAAGAGAATCAGACCGCTGGTCGCCAACTTAGCTCCCATGCTCAATGCCTATTTGAAGTCGATAGGCCGCATCCCGAAACAGGGCACGCGCCTAGCTACGGACTACTGACCACGGACTAAGGACTAACGATAATGCTAAGAAAACAGAAAAGCTCGAAGTATTTGACGACTCCGACCCGTCCGGTTCAGATAGACCGGGACCGATCGGTCGCCGGCGTTCTTCAGAAAATGGAAGGAGCGGGGTTCCAGGCGCGAGCCCTGGCAGATGCGCATAACCTGTGGCTCGAGATGCTCGAGGACAACTCGACTGTTCTGATGGGCCTGAGCGGCGCGCTCGTTGCGGCAGGAATGCGCCGGCTTATTTCCTATTTGATCAAGAACCATTTCGTCGACGTTGTGGTGTCGACTGGCGCCAATCTGTTCCACGATTTACACGAGACGCTGGGCCGCTATCACTACCAGTATTCGCCGGGGGTAACCGACGAAGAGCTTCAGGAAGCCGGCGTTGGCCGCTACTACGACACGCTGGCAAGCGAGCACGAGTACCGCGAGGCGGACGAATGGGTCGGTAACTTCGCTAACACAGTCGATCACTCGCGTCCGTATTCAACTCGTGAGTTCCTGCACTTGCTCGGGCGCGAACTGGCAGAAATCGCCACCGAGGACGGCATACTGACTTCGGCCTACAAGGCGAGGGTGCCGGTGTTCTGTCCCGGCGTCGCCGACTCGGCAATCGCGGTGGGAATCGCCATCTCAAGGGTGAATCGCAAGAACCCGTTTCAATTTGACATCGTTCAGGACGTAGTCGAGGCTGCGCAGATTATGGCCCGCTCGGTGAGCACGTCGGTTGTATTGTTTGGAGGCGGACCGCCGAAGAGTTTCGTCCAACAAACGGAAGTGACCGCATCGATCATCAAGCAGACGTTGCGCGGTCACAAATACGGCATACAAATAGGTCTAGATTTGCCCGAGAGCAGCGCGACGTCGGGACGCAGTTTCGAGGAGGCCCAAACGTGGGGACGCGTCGCCAAAGACGCGAAGACAATCTCCGTGCTGTGCGATCCGACGATCGCGATGCCGTTCTTGGTGACTTCGCTCTCCCAGACCGGCACGAAAGCGCTGAAGGCACGTCGCAGACCACTGTTCAGCTTCGGGCGCGAGTTGACCGTCACCTTTGGTTAGCTGAAACTTAGTAGTGCGTGGGCGTTGATAGCTTCTCACCAAAAAAAGAGGAGGTTGCTTCTCATGAAAGCGTTTATAGTTTCAATTCTCCTTCTGTCCTTGGTACCCAGCGTGACGTTCGCCGCAGACCGAAGCGATGAAGTCAAAAGACTAAAGCGAGCGACGGAGGTCTTCAGCGAGATTATGCAAACACCCGACAAGGGTATACCGGTGGAATTGCTCGACAAATCCGAATGTGTGGCAATCGTTCCGGGCTTGAAAAAAGGCGGACTGGGCCTGGGTGGCAAATACGGCAAGGGAGTCGTGATGTGCCGTAAGGCGAATCACAGTTGGACCGCGCCTTCTTTCATCACTATCGAAGGCGGAAGCGTTGGGCTTCAGATCGGTTTCGAGCAGATCGACGTCGTCATGCTGATCATGAATCGCAAGGGCGTCGACAAACTAATCAGTGATAAGTTCACCATCGGGGCAGACGCATCCGCGGCGGCTGGTCCGGTCGGTCGCCAAACCGCGGCGCAAACCGACGTAATGATGCACGCCGAGATATTAACCTATTCGCGCGCGAAGGGGCTGTTCGCCGGCGTTTCGCTGGATGGCGCAACGCTCAGACAGGATAAAGATAATATCCGGGACTTCTACGGTAGGGATGTCGACGCGCGAAAGATTCTGCTCGACGGCACGGTCGAGATGCCTGCCGAGGCGCGACCTCTCGCATCCGCGTTATCGTGGCAGTCGCCGAAGAAAGACAAGAAGCAATAAGAAACCGCTTTCAGTGGATTGAGGTGCGCAGGCAGGGGTGCTTGCGCTCCCGGGACTAAACCGCTCGTTCAGGAGGAAGGAATGAATAACATAGCAAAGGTGAAGCTGTTTGTCGTCGTAGCTTCAGTAATATTGCTTGTTGCTACCGCCATAAAGGCAAAGCAAACTCAACAACCACCCCAACAACCGAGGCCCGCAGAGGGCGCTCAGGCCCAGCCCAAACCTGAAACGCTCCAAATTCTGAAGGGCATGCAGCGGCCTCAGATCATTGCGGAGATGCGCAAGATCGCCGCTGCTTTGGGCGTCGAGTGCAATTTCTGCCATACCAATCCGTTCGAGACCGAGACCCCGCGAAAGCAAGTCGCTCGGCTGATGATGCGCGACTACACGATGGGCATGAAGCACAAGGACGGCAGCGCGCTTAGCTGCAATGATTGCCATAAGGGGCAGCCTAATCCGCTTCGCACCGCGCCGTTCAACGGCGCGGTTGGTAAAAAGACGCCCGACATTCAAGTGCTGAAGGGGCTTTCACACGAGCGGGTGATGGAAGTGATGAATAGGTTCACCAAAGTCCTCGGCGTCGAGTGCAACTACTGTCACACGGACAATTTCGAAGAGGACACGCCTCGCAAGCAAATCGCTCGGTTCATGATGACTGAGTTCTCAATGGGTCTGATGAAGCAAGATGGCGGCCCGGTTAGCTGCAACGATTGTCACCAGGGGCACTCCAAGCCGCTATCGGTGCTGCCGTTTCCGAAGCGTCCGGAACGCAGACCCGAACCGCAACAACAGCCGGCAAAGAAGCCAAATGGTTGATCCCGGGAGCGCACGCATCCTGCGTGCTGTTCAAGAGTGTGAGCACCACGGAGTTGCGTCCCAGTTATCTCAGCGACGAGACATTGGCGCGCGGGATAAGACTTTTATCGCGGCGTGACCCGGACCTTCGCCGAGTAGTGCGGAGCTTCGGCGCGCCGCCGATGTGGGCACGCGAGGGTGGCTTTTCCACTCTGCTCCACATTATCCTCGAGCAACAAGTCTCGCTTGCGTCAGCGAAGGCAGCACACACCAAACTGCTCGAAGTCGTTTCACCACTCACACCGCAGCGCTTCCTGAAACTGGATGACGCAACTCTGAAAGCTGTTGGCTTCAGCCGCCAAAAGACGGCTTACGGCCGCAACCTCGCTCGGTCAATCGCCGAGGGCGAGCTTGACTTGGATAGGTTAGCGGCAATGGATGACGCTGCTGTGAGATCAGAGCTTATCAAGATCAAAGGCATTGGCCGTTGGACGGCTGACATTTATCTGCTGATGGTGCTGCGACGCCCCGACATTTGGCCGACGGGAGATCTCGCGCTGACGTTGGCGGCGCAGAAGCTCAAACGGTTGAAGACGCGCCCCGCACCTGAGGAATTGGAAACCATGAGCGCGCGATGGAAGCCCTGGCGAGCTGTCGCCGCGCGAATACTGTGGCACTACTATCTGAGCGAGTTGGTTTGAGCGAAGCGTAGTCCGTTAGAATAGTTCGGTCGTTAGTCAATTAGCAATCTTGCGAGAGCGCCCACCGGCCCGACATCACAGGAAGATTCTGTCCTGGGAATGACCGTGATAGCGCGGCACGAGACTTGTACCTAACTAACATCGTTCAAGATCGATTTGATGTTTGGGAGGTATATTAATGTTAGCTGCGAGAAAACGGAACACACTGATCGCTTTCTTTACAATGATTCTTGTCCTGTTTTCACTCGCCCCAAGCGGGCTGGCGCGTTACCGGCACAGAACGCACCGTACTTACTATGTGTATCATCACCACAGTAAGCTGAAGGGCGCGCTCATTGGCGGAGCAGCCGGCGCGGGTATCGGCGCATTGGCCGGCGGTCGCAAGGGGGCGCTGATAGGCGCGGGCGCGGGAGCTGCCACCGGCGCGTTAGTTCAGCATTACAGGAACCGCAGACATCGCCACTACGTTGTACGCCGCTGATTGACATCGGCTTCGCGGGCTGCTTTTGCGCGCTTGGACGCGAGGCTGCGCCACGCATCCTCGATCAGCCCGCGAAGCAGCCCTAATTCTACTTTCGAAAGTCGAATAAACATCCACGGATAGCACCCATAGTGATCTGTCACGTAGAAGGTCTCCGGGTGCGCGGCCATGAGTACCTCGCGCGTCGCATATTCTGTTTTGAGCACTAGCGTGTCGCCGTCCCGGTTAAGCCTGGCGAGGGTCTTGCCGCCAACGCGAAATGCGATCGCGCAGTATGCCGGCTCCTCTTTGACTCCGGGCAACGCCAGCGCCAGCTGACGAACTGTATCGAACGTCACGGCGTTTTTCTTGCGCCGAGGTTTCATTGTTCGTGCCTGGCCCAAGTTAACCTTTACTTCTTCAAGTACTGATCGAACCACTCGATCGCGAGATTGATCGCGCGGACGCGCTCTTCGCGATAGATGCCGTAGTGCATGATGTTAGGGACCACAACATACTTCTTCTTCGTGCCGGGCATCCGATCGTAAGCGAGCTTCGCGTGTTGGTTGTTGTCGAACAGCTCTTCCTTTTCGGCGACGATGAACAGCACCGCTGTGTCTTTCACTTTTGGCGCGTCCTCAACGGGCGCATAATGCATCAGCTTGTCGCGAATGGGCGCGCCGATCAGGTTGCCGACGACTCGAGCGCGCGGTTCGGGGTAACCCAGCTCGCCGCGCGCTCTTTTGGTCGCTTCTTCATAAGTGAGCTTCCCCTGCGCTGGATCAGCCATTGCCAAGCGTGAATCAAATGCCCCTACCTGGCTGACGATCGCTTTCACCCGAGAGTCGCGAGCTGCGACATAAAACACGTGGCCGCCAGAATAGCTCGACCCCCGCAAGCCGATGCGTTGCTTGTCAACCATCGGCTCGCCCATCGCCCAGTTGATGACGTTGAACCAATCGGTAGTCTGTTCAATCGGATCAACATATTCGCGCAGCTCTTCGACTTGCGCAGTAAAGCGTCGCCCATCTTTCTTTTCGGGCGTCGCTGTTAAGATGATGCGCCCGTCGCTTCCACCCCAGCCTCGATAATCGAAAGTGATGACCAGATAGCCCGCGTTGGCCAACGCGATTGCATCAGGGCGAAAATTGGCCGCGGTGCCGCCCCACCCGTGCGCCATAATGATCGTCGGCAAAGGCTTGCCTGCAACCGATTTCAACGAGAACAACTCCGCCTGAAGTCGCACGCCTTCGCTGATGACTTTCGCTGTGCGGAAGTCGATATCCTCAGGCGCTTTGAAAGCGACCGGCTGCTGCGGTCTGGCCGCGGGATCGGGCGGTCGAGTTTGTGTTTGCTGGGCGAAGGCGCTTTGAAAGGCGACAAGGGTAATTAAAACAATCAGGAACTTGGCGAGAGATTTCATATCATTCTTCCTAACGTGCTTGTTGGATCTTGCCGCCTTTCGCCGAGAGCATAAGCTTGATCAGCTCTTCGGTGACTTTGGGCTCGAGGCCTTCAGTGTGTCCCTTGTTGAGTCGCACGACGTCAGCCACTAACCGGCCGTCTTTGCAATCAGGATAAACGTAGACCTCCGCCTTGCCCGGCGCAGGCAAAAGTCCCCACGACGGATTGGGCGGATTCTGGCGCGTGCTGTCGTAGACGTATCCAGACTTGGAATCGACTATGTCGTCCTGCTTGCGTCGCGGTCCGCAGCCGTACTTCTTCGCCCAATCCGAAGTTTCGGGCAAGCCTTTGTCATCCATCTCGCGTTGGCCAGTCTCGTAGATGAATGAGAAGTCGGCGGTGGGAGGCTCGCGCAACGCTGCCATCGCCGCGCTGATTTCAGAAGGCGTCGACGCAGTACGAGTCGTGCTGGCCGGACTCCCCGCCGACGCTGCGGGGGACGTGGATGATGACGCCGGCGCGGCAGTGCGAGGAGGACCCCAACTCGGAGAACGACCCGGATTCCCCCCCAACCGCCCGCCCGACAAGCTCAGCCAGCCATCGACGCGATCCTTGAAGAAGTCTGTGCGCACAATTCGGTTCGAGGTCAAGCCTCCTTGCGAGTGCCCGGCCAACCAGAACGCTTTGATGTTTTCCTTACCGATTTGCTCAACCACCGAGTTGATGATGTTCTGCAGATACTCATCGTCGTAGGCTGACCATGATCTGGTCGGCGAGTTCGGAGTCGCAACGACGAGCCGATACTTATCAACGTAATCCAGAATCGGAAAGTAATGTCGCTGCCAGTTTCCGTACGAGCCGAAGCCGTGAAGACTCAGGATGAAAGTCACTTTCTCGCCGGGCTTCAGATCGCATGGATAGTCGAGAAAATACGTGCGGCGGCTCTTCATCTCGACGACCGGTCCGGGGTTGATAACTCTCTCCGGTGGGCAGTCCTTGTCAGGACAGTGCAAGATCGCCGGCGTTGGACAAGGAGCGCCCGAAATCTGCCTTGACTGTTGCGAGATTGCGTGCCCGCCGAACGCTAAAGCGCCGAACGTTGCCGCAAGTAAGCTGGTTAACTTGAGTGACGTCTTCATGCGCCTCCTTTAAAAGTTCGTGGTGCGGCCTTTAGGCGGAAGTTCGTCAAAATACCGGACTGTCGACTCTGTACAAACTTCCGCCTAAAGGCGGTACTACGAACTCTTCCTTCCGTTCACCGTCGCTTTTGAATTTGCTCTATGAAATCAAGCTGCTCTTTGAGCAAGTGATTCCGCACCTGCACCACGTCGCCAAGTTCCATGTAGGCTTCGTCCTTGAGGCCATACGGTATCCATCGCGGCAAGCCTTTGCCGTTCGGGTCTCCGGTCGTCGCGAAGTTCACCCAAAAGCTTTGCATCATCTCCGACAACTTCCAGTCGAGATCCGTCAGCAGCTTGTTTTGCCGATTGAGATTGTTGAAGACGTAGGCAATCTCCGACGCATGGTACGCGCCCAGGTAGTTGCTGTTCGGGTTTGGCGGGACGTGTGTGAAAAAGTACAGATATGCCTTCGAGCGACTCGTTCCAGTCATTCGGGCCCAGGTGCGCATTGGCAACGTGAACGTCACGTCGCGCAAGCTGTCCAGATACGCCTTCTGGACGTCGGCGTCGGTCTTCGCCGGGTAGAACGCGTCAAACTCCCTGGTCGCTTCGCCGTATTGAGTTGCCAATCGTTTGCGATAATCATCAAGCGTCTTCGGCACCGCAGCGGGGACGGTGAGCGTCGTCATCTCGTTGGCGTTCGATCCGACGATCACTGGGACGTCGTTTTGTTTGCCTTTCGCGAAGATGCTGCGAACCTCGTCGGGCAGCACCCAGCCATCGACATTGGGCGCCGTCCTGAACTTCTTCCCTTCGGTGTCATTGTTGAACACGTCGATGATCTTTTCCGCAGGCAACGCGCGCATCGCCTTGATTGAATCTGCGCCGGCGGCCTTGGCGAATGCTGCTCCGACCTTTTCCGCTGAAGGCAACTTGTCCCGATCTTCTTTCAAGTACATTCCGGGGCCGAACTGCCCGCCGCTTTCGCC
>DATFWM010000280.1:0-5374 GCA_035259295.1 Blastocatellia bacterium
CGAGCTCGAACATAAATTTGGCGCGCCACGTGAAGTCTACCTCGCTTACGAGATGACGAAGAGTGAGCTCGATGCCGTGCGCCGAAGTCAAAAGCACGGCCGCGCCCACGATGTGACTTTGTTCATATTCAGCGAAGGCAGGTTGGTGGTGATACGGAAGCCTATGTACCCACCCGGCGCCTATCGCGCTCCATCGGGAGGCATCGAGCCGGGTGAACCATTCGAGCAAGGCGCGATCCGCGAAGCACGTGAGGAGACGGGCCTGGTGGTCTCGCTAGACAAGTATATTCTCAGAGCCCGAGTCAAATTCTCGCACGGCGACAAATCGATCGACTGGACCTCGCATGTCTTTCTCGCGAGTCCGATCGGAGGCGAGTTGGCTCCGGTTGACACCCACGAAATCGTCGAGGCTCGACTGGTCCGCACGCACGACTTGATCGGGCCAATCAGAAAAGCGTTGCTTGCGAGCGGCTCTACCGGTTTGAGGTATCGATCCGAACTCAACGACATCGTTATGCAGGAGTTGCCGCGATATTTGAAAACGGATCTGGACCAGTGATAGAATAGCGCCAGTCGTTACCCCCGGAGATCGCAATGAAAATATGTCCGGTTTGCAACGAATCGTTCGCGGATGAGCTGAACTTCTGCGACTTGGACGGAGTGAGGCTCGCGCGCGAGGTTTCCGAGCAAGATCGAAACAAGTGGTGGTCGTTGATTGGCGCGGGTTTGCTCATCGGCGCGGTTGTGATTACTGCGTCAATGCTGTTCATTCCAAAGGCTCGCGTGCCGGGTCCGGTGGCGGCCTTCGAGCCTTCGTCATCTAAGGCCCCGCCGGCTGCCGGTATTCCAAACTCGAATACGCCGTCGGCGAGCACGCAACCAGAATCCGAAACCCAACCGGCTGATGTAACGACTACGGAGCCTAAGAAGAAAGACAAATCGTCAGCAAACTCCAACACCAGTGACGCAGCACCCAATCCAAAGGCTGCTGCGCTAGCTGCCGAAGGCGAAGAGAAGAAGGACGCGTCATCGGCCGACACGAAAAAGGACTCGGCTTCGTCCGAGACCAAGACCGAAACGCCTCCGCCAGCGGCGAAGAGCGCGAGCACCTCGCGATCCGCCGAAGCAGCAACCAAACCTGCCCAGACTTCGCCTGACTTAAAGAAAGAGCCCAGTGCCAGGTCCGCGAGCGCAAAGACTTCTGAAAAAGCTTCGAATAATAAGAAGAAAAGCGACGACAAGGAAAAGAAGGGCGGCTTCCTGAGGGTGTTCAAAAAGATCTTTGGCAAAGACTAAGGGTTCTGAGTTCAAGCTGAAGCTTGAACTCAGAGCTCACTTGATCGGATTGAACGCGTCCCAGTCGTAGGTGATCCCTAACGCGAGGCCGGTTCTTGGAGCCCGCTTTGACGTGCCGAAGATTCCAGCCGCATACCACCGGACTCCAAGCGCGCGAATCTGCGCCCCCAGTCGCGCCTCCGAAAAATCTTCGGTCCCCAGCGGCGTGCGATTGCGCGTCGAGTGAAACCCGTTCACTTCGCCAACGATGTTGAGACGATCGGACGCCGCGTAGCTTCCCGCCAATCCGTACAATAGAACGTCGTTTTGCGATGTCGCTTCGAGCGGAGCGGTCAATATTCCGAGACCAAGATTGCCGAAGACGTTCAGCTTGCCCGAGCGTTTGCCCGCGGTGATCATGCCATAGAAATTGGTAGTGTTAGTCCCAATGCCGCGAGCCTGATTTGAGTTTGGAAGCTCGACTCCAAAACGAAAGCCAAGCGCCGGCCGCGCGCGCGACTCATTCAGAATCTTCATCTTCATCCACAGCCGCGCATCCCCAACGTCATTAGTACTCGCGTCATTGACGCCAGGCTTCAGCGGAATAGCGGACGGTCCGCGGCTCTTGATCGAAAGAATACTCTGAATGGTCCACTCGATCTGGAACTCGACGTTTGGCGCAAGCCCGAAACTCAAGCGGGTATCGGCAAGCTTGGTGAGATCGCCGCGCAGCCCCGAGAGGGGAAATCGCTGGTTCTGTAGAAACTCGAAGCCGGACTCGATGCGGATCACGCCGGGCTTGATGATATCGACGTCTTCAGTCAGAAGCGGCCGCTGCTGCGCCATTCCAACGGCAGCAAAAGCAGATATCAATATCGGCGTCAGCCAGAATGTTCGCAGGCAATGATTCATCGCTAACACCCTGAGCCGCGATTCTATGGCCGAGCCCAGTGTTTGTCAAACTTCACCGGCGCGAGGACGAGTCTATCAGTCTCATTTTGCTCTTTCATTATTTTGCGCCACCAATTAGAATTTGACGGATCCCCGTCAATTTTGAGGAGATGTAATGAAAAGTTTCACGTTCAGGATTTCGCTGGCCGCTTCGCTGTTCATTCTATTGTCGCTCGTAGGCGCGCTGCCGACTCGGTCGGACAGCAAGGTTCAGTTCAATCAAGCGTCCGAGGACCGCGCTCTAAAGCAAAGGAGCCGACAGGGAGTGAAGGCGCTCTCCTACCGGAGTCCGGGCGCGACTCACAAGCTTATGCTTCCAGCGGACGATCCGGTCGAGCAGCAGTTGCTGTCTTCTCGGGCCCCGCGCAAGGTCAAAAAGTATGGGGAGTATTCGCTTGTCGAGGTCACCGACGCCGAGATTAATTCGCTTGATGCGGTCACGCTTGAGCGCGCGCAACTCAGAGACGATTTGAATCTGGTGTTGCTCAAGCGCGGTCAGCTCGACACCACCGGACCCGAGCCGGTGATTAAGGATGATCTTCGCCAAACCGAGACCGGCTCGCGCGCGCTTCACCTGGTCCAGTTGTTCGGACCCCCAACACCCGCGTCCCTGCAAGTCCTGAAGGGAACCGGCGCAGTCCTCGCAGGCTATGTTCCTAATAACTCATATTTGTTGTGGACGACTCGCTCGCAGCGCGCGCGACTGCGAGCGCTTCGACAAGGCGGCTCGAATGTCGTTCAGTGGGACGGGCCTTATCACCCCGCGTACAAACTCCATCCGCACATCAAGCTTGATTCAGTCGAGCAGATTCCAGCGTCGATTGACATCCTGGACACGCCCGACTCGAGCGCGACGGTGGCATTTGTCAGGTTAATCGCAAACAAGATTCTAATGCCTGAGTTTCAAGCTGCGGGCGCGGTTCGCATCAAAGTCCTGATTGAATCCTACAAGCTGGCGGAGATTGCAAAAGCGGGCGACGTGCTGGCAATCGAGCCGTGGTCTCCGATGAAGCTGATGGATGAATCCGCAGATCAGATCGTAGCGGGTGCATTGAAGCTCGACACAGTGAACAACATTCAGGTAGCTCGTCCTACGGGCCCCGGCTACCTTTCTTTCTTGAATTCGCTTGGGTTCAATTCCAATTTCGACTTCGCGGTAGACTTCTCAGACACGGGACTGGACGTCGGATCGACGGACGCCACGCTGATTCATTCGGATTTCCTCGATGCGTCAGGCGCGTCTCGCGTCGCTTATCTTCACGACTTCACTGCGACACCCGGGGCAAACCCTACCCACGACGCTTTGGGTCACGGGACGATCAATGCTTCGTTGATGGGCGGATTCAACAATAAGACCGGCAGCGCTTTCGCTGATGACTTAGGCTTTAGATTTGGTTTGGGCATCGCGCCGTTCGCGCGCATCGGGGTGTCCAAAGTGTTTACCGACAACAATCGCGACTCCGCCTTCTCATATCTCGAGTTCATCTCGGCGGCGTATCGCGCCGGCGCGCGGATATCGAACAACAGTTGGGGCGCGTGCACCAGCGATTTTTGTAATCTGTACACCGACGACACGCAGGTGTTCGACGCATTAGTGCGTGACGCCGATCCCAATACACCGGGAAACCAGAGCATCACTGCGGTGTTTGCCGGCGGGAACGACGGCGACACTAACCAGCCTTCGGTATCCGTTCCCGCGACCGCAAAGAACGTCATAGCAGTGGGACTAACCAAGAATGTCAGGAGTGGAAGCGACGGGTGTGGGGTAACTGCAAAAGACGCTGACAACGCGCAGGACGTGGTGTTCTTCTCCGGATATGGCCCCGTGCAGGACGGTCGCGCCAAACCCGACCTGGTAGCTCCGGGCACACACATGGCAGGCGCTGCGTCACAGTACACCGCTTACAATGGTAACGGTGTCTGTAATCGTTACTTCCCAACAGGGCAAACGCTCTATACCTGGTCATCGGGCACGAGTCACTCTACGCCAATCGTAACCGGCGCAGCGGCATTGGCCTATCAGTGGCTAAGAACCAGTCTCGGCGCCGAACCAAGCCCCGCGCTGGTGAAAGCTTTCATACTTAACTCGACCAGTTATCTCACTGGAACGTTTGGTGGTGACAATCTGCCCGGCGCGCATCAGGGATGGGGGCTGCTGAACCTCTCGCGCATGTTTGAGTCAACGACCCGCATCATCTACGACGAATCACCCTCGCGCACTTTCACCACCAGCGGAGGCGCGCCCTTTGAAGCTACAGGCGTGATCGCCGAGCCGTCGAAAGAGTTTCGCGTCATGCTGGCGTGGACCGACCCTCCCGGCAGCTCTGTGACTAATGCTCCATTTGTGAACCAACTAAATCTTGAAGTGGTGGTGGGCGGAGTTGTCTACAACGGAAACAACTTCTCGGGGCAGTATTCAACGTCGAGCGCCCAGAAAGACTTTGTTAACAACGTGCAAGGCGTCAGGCTTCCGGCTGGAACCACAGGACCGTTCGTGATTCGGGTGCGGCCCACGATTATTGCCGGTGACGGCGTTCCGGGCAACGGAGACGCGCTCGATCAGGATTTCGCGCTTGTGGTTACCAACGGACGCGAGACCGCCGTGCCGGTGTTGACGGTGGATCCGTCAGGCGACGTGACCGCGGGTATCAGTGTGCAGCACTCGGACGGCAAGACCGACTCGTCGCTCATTGCAGGCGAGTCGGCAAAGATAAGCATCGCGGTGAGGAATCAGTCCTCAACGACCGCCGCAACGATACAGAGCGCTGCCCTGTCATTCAGCTCGGGAGCTCAAGCGTCATCAACCTTCAACCAAATAGCGCCCGGCCAGACTGGAAGCAATGCGACGCCGTTTCAAATCCAGGCGCCGTCGAGTTTACGCTGCGGCTCAGTTGCGAGCCTGCAGCTCCAGCTCGACACGACAGTTGGACGCTTCACGCTTCCGGTCCGAGTGCAGGTAGGACGATCCAGCTCGTCCCCGCAAACGCTGCTATTCGAAGATGTCGACAACGCGCTGGTGAAGTGGAAGATGAAGGGCGGCTTTGGACCCGTAGCCGGACCGGCGAAGAGCGGAACGATGTCGTTCCATACCGAGGACCCGGGCAAAGACGATAAGGACACACAGCTCTCCCAGTTGTACATGAAGAAG
>DATFWM010000281.1:0-5195 GCA_035259295.1 Blastocatellia bacterium
ACTTAACCAGAGCAGCTACGCCCGACACGAACGCCGCCGATATCGAAGTCCCATCCGCGCAGGTGTACCATTTAGAAGGATCAGTCTCCTGAGAGCAAAGAAAACAGTTGCCGTGCGCCTCGGTTGTAAGCACCGACACGCCGGGCGCAGCCAGGTCTACCGACTTCGGTCCGAATCCGCTCCGGATCGTGTAAGGATCACCCAACGGATGCCAAATCTCATCGTTGTTATCGGACGCCGCGACGACGATCTGATTTGGCAAGCCGTAAGACGCCGGATAAATCCTGCTGTAATCCAAATTGAAACCTTCATTGCCCGCTATGCAGACCAGCAAAACGCCCGCGTCGCTGGTGACCTGGACCGCATCCCGCAACGCGAGCGCATCTTGCTCGGTCGTGTCGCTGGCATTAAGCAACGTCCGCCAGCTCGCGTTGATAATCGAAGCTCCGGCGACGATCGAGTAGAGCAATCCGCGCGCGGCATCGGCGATCGTCGCGTCATATTGTGTCGGGCCCGGACCGAACCGACGATAGAATCTGACCGGAAGGATTTTTGACTGACATACGCCCGCGATGCCGATTCGATTGTTCATTTCGGCGGCGATGATCCCGGCTATCTGCGTGCCGTGACCGACCGCGTCGCTGGTGTCTCCGTTCTGTTCGGCGACGTTGTAGCCGTGGACGTCGTCCACGTACCCATTGTGGTCGTCATCGATACCATTCCCCGGAATCTCTCGCGGGTTGGTGTAAATGTTTCTCGCGATGTCCGGATGGGTAAGATCGATTCCGGTGTCGACCACCGCAATTATCACGTCGGGGCTGCCAACCGTTATGTCCCAGGCCTGATACGCCTTTATGTCGGCGTTGGCAGTAGCGTAGTAATTAGGATTGCACTCGTTGAGCGTGTCGCCGGAGTTGAAAAGCGGCCACTGCTCCCAGAAGTTCGGATCATTGGGAATGACGCTCCCGAACGTTACCAGATAGTTCGGCTCGGCGTATTCGACGTCGTCGCGCATTCGAAGCTCGCTGACTATTTGCCCAACATCAGCATTCTGGTCGAGCTTAATAACGAACACGCGATCCAGTCCGCGATCGGAGATTATTTCACTGGTACGCGGACTGGCTTTTGTTCTGACGAGCGGCTCGGCTGACGGTTCGATAGTCTCGCGCGATTGTTCCCCGGCGAGCTGGGCGATGGTCATTAATCGTTTGTCGACGTCAGCGATGTCAAACTGCGGCGCGCCACGCTTAAGCTTCACTATAACCTCGCCGGCCGCGTAACTGGAATGGTCTACTGGTTTCGTGGCTGAAGCTTTTTTGCCGGGCCCGACAAGCACCAGAGCGATCAGGGCAAGCGTGAGAGCGCGCAATCTAGTCATAGAGCTAAGACCAGCCTGTCTTCAGTACGGGGTTGTTTGCTTATAACCTAGGTCAGCCGAGCGATGCAAGCTCTTTCTCAATCTGTCGCCGGGTCCGCTTAAGCTCGAGCAAATAAGGCGGTGCCGCCCGGTCTTCGCATTCTTGCGCGGTCAGACGGCATCGCTCACAGGTGCCGTCGATGTCCAACCGGGTGATTGACGGATCGTGCGCGAAGCGGACCGTTCGCTTAAACTCCTGATCGCAGCGGAACCCCAACGATACCGACGAAGTCGCCGAAGGCTTCAGCACCAGACGCCGGGCCATCGCGACGCAAAGATATCTGGCGTCCGAGTCGATGAACTGCGAGAGCTGCGCGCCGACGATCGGTTCGACTACCTTCTTGCGGCTTGCGCGCTCACGTTCCAGCTCCTGAAGTATCCTGATCGCAAGCCAGCGGCGGCAATAGTGTTCGCTGACTCCGGTGCCTACCGGTATCAGGACCTGTGACATGTTCAAGTGCTTTACGAGCCGGTATTCGCCCTTCTCGTGATTGAAACGCAGAAAGTGTAGCTTTATGCCGAAATACTCCGGCAACACTTCAGTGAGACGGTACATTAGAATCTCCGGCGTCACTTCGTAACTATCCAGGAAGTCGCGGAAGCGGCGAGGCTGCCAGCGGTCCATTGCGAAAAACTCTCTGATGTCAGCGAGCAATCGTTCGCGGTTCATCAACAGCGCGCCGCCAAAGTAAGACGCCTTGAAATCGTTGAGCACTTGCTCGAATGAATCGACACGCTCGGGCGCTGAGGTCATCGCGCGTTCTTTCAGCCCCAGTACCTGGTAACCGATCTCACGCGCTAGAACGAATTTCCTTTGTCTTTCGTTGAGCCCGGGATTGATCACAAGCGTCGGAGGCTCGCTCCTTTTTGTCACCAGCACTGAGCGGAATTGCTGCAGACCGGGGTGATCGCGAAGCTTTTTGTCGTCCAGGCGATAGTTGAACCGCTTCTTGATCAACGATTGAAGCTCGGCATAAGCAGGCGTCGGGCTTGACTTGATCTTAGCCTGGCGAGCGAAATCATCAACCGCCCGCTCGATGTCGGGAAAGTAGTTCGCGTGCAACTCTTGATAGGATCTCAAGGCTGCGCGATAGAGGTGCTCGACGCCGATGTTATACTGCCCGGCGATTCCGATCAGCGCGTTGACCAAGGCGCTCGCCTCGGCGGGCTGCCGGGTCATCAGCTCGACGACCTGTGCCGGCGAAATCCCAAACAGGTGAAAGGGAAAGTTGTGTAGAGCGGCCGAGCCGAGGAAATCCGAAAGCGGGCTGAGCTGCTCGTCGAGTCGGATCGAAACCAGGTCGTCATAGCCTCGTCCGAGCGCTTCGGCCATCCGCGCTATCTTCTCGGCTTTGGGATATTTCTTGCCGTGTTCGATCTCAGTGAGATACGAGGTCGACAGCTTCGTGCGCACGCCGAGATCAGTGAGCGACAACCCCGCCTGCTCGCGGAACTGGCGAAGCTTCATCCCGAATATAACCTTGTGATTGAGGCCCATCGAATTCCCTGCGTAGATACTCGGCGCGCAAGAGATGAGAGACTGTTCTATTTAAGTCTCAAACTAACATTTGCCTTCGATGACAGTCAACGCAACTTGTGTGCGAAGAGATCGTTACGCGCTTGAGCCGAAGAAGAAAGCCGTGATGGAGTTTAAGTCACCGATGATCTTTTACTGCTTCAACCAACCGTTCTTGCCCAGAAACGCCGCCAATGTCTCGTTAAACTCCTTCGGTTTTTCCATCATCAAGAAGTGACTAACGCCTTCCCACATTCGGTAGTCGAGGTTTGGCGCGAGGCTTCGAAAGAACTGCTCGTTGTCGGCCGGCCAGAACGGGGACTTGGCGAGAATCGCGAGCACCGGCACGTTGATTTTGTCCTGCTTCCAGATCGACTCATCAGCCATACCTTCCATCGCGCTTATGGCGACCCTCTGAGTCGTGTTCAGCATTGAAGTCTTGATCTCCTCGCGCAGCGCCGGCGTGATCTGAGGGCCGAGCATCATGTCTATGAACTTCGCGGCCTGTTCTTTGTAGTTTGGTCCACGCAGCGGTTCGATGAACTGCTCCATCATCTTCTTATCGCCGAACGGTCGCAATGGGCCATCGACGATGACAAGCCCAAGCGTCATCTGCGGATACTTCCTGTAAAACTCGCGAATGACCGGCGTGCCCATGCTGTGACCAACGAGCACCGCGCGACGGGCGTCGGCATCGCGCAGCACCGCCTCGACCGCGCGAGCAAAGAGGTCCATTGTGTATGCAATCTGCGGCTTGTCGCTTTGGCCGTGGCCTGGAAGATCGATGGCGATGACCCGAGTGCGCCTCTCGAAGTCTGCGACCTGTCCGCGCCAGAAAGTCATATCGCAAGTCCATCCGTGAACGAAGACCAGCGCGTCTTGTCCCTTGCCGTAGCTCTTGTAATGGACGCGAAACCCGTCGAGCTTCGCGAAACGCGACGACGCGTCGACTCGCGGCTCAACCGAGACCGCCGCGCGTGCTTGTCTCTCGCTCCATAAACCGGCAACGACGAGAATAGCGGCCAGAGACAATGCCGTTAGATCGAACCAAGTTGTCCTGCTGTTCAATGTAGCCTACCTCCTTCCGGATTCTGCACGAGGAACTGCCACGAATATGAACGGACAAGATAAACACATCCCCAAGAAACGCACAACACGTAGTCCTATGGCGCTCAGTCAAGGGTTCGTGTTCCTTCTTTTCATATTCGCACTGAAATGGCGTGGTGTTCTCACTGCGGAGTCCTTCGCCGCACGACCACCAGCGACATGTCGTCGGCCTGGGGACAGCCGCCTACAAAGTCCTGCACGGCGCCAAGCATTGAGAACAGAGCTGCATCGGCATAACTGCCAGGCGCGCGTCGCAATTGCGCCTCGAGTCGATCAAAGCCAAACTCCTCATCCCGGTAGTTGTGCGCCTCCATGATACCGTCCGAATAGGCCACCAGCACATCCCCGTCTCTCAGTTCCGCGCTTCCTTTAGCGAAGGAGGCCTGGGAGACGGCGCCCAGCAGAGGCCCTCCATCAAAAAGCGATTCGAGGCGCCCGTCCGCGCGCAGCAGCAACGCAGGAGGATGTCCCGCGCTGCAGTAGTCGAGCCTACCATTCTCCGAATTGAGCTTCGCGAGAAACAAGCTGGCCAGCGGCACGCCGATGGACGCTCGGCAAAGGTCGCGGTTCATCCCGGTAACAATCGTCTCAGGCTCGATGTTAGACTTGGAGTGAATAGCCAACAGCCCCAGCAACAGTGTGGTCCACATCCCCGCAGCCAAACCTTTGCCGGTGATGTCGCCCAGTGCAAGGATCACCGAGTCGCCAGCGTCCTCAACGGCGATAAAGTCGCCGGGCAAATGGCGAGCGGCGAATGTTTCGCTCGCAATCTCAAAGGCGCCGTGTCTAACCAATCGCGGCGCGCAAAGCCGATGATATACCTGCGAAGCTTCGAAGAGCGCGGCGTGCAGATCGGCGTAGTTACTCTGGAGTTCCGCGAGGTTCAACTCCAGTTCCTGCTCCCGCGTCCTTCTCACAAACTCACGGCTCGGAAGCGAAGAGGGTTGAACACCAACCGCAAGTCCTCCCGTCGACCTGGCATTGATTAATGGTTGACTCATGAGACCGCTACCTCATCCCACAAACTTGTAACCGCTGCCATGCACAGTCAGAAAAAGACGAGGCTCCTCCGGATTGGGTTCCAGCTTCTGCCTGAGATGGAGTATGTGCGTATCAACTGTGCGCGTGTTTGGGTAGTTGTCGTAGCCCCACACC
>DATFWM010000282.1:0-6021 GCA_035259295.1 Blastocatellia bacterium
ATGGTCGGGCGCGACCTTCTGCCAAGCGAGCAGAAAGCGCATGAAGTCAGCGCTTGAGACCGGTTCGATCTCTTGACGCAAGCGGTTCAAGGTGTACCTGTGAATTCGTGCAAGCAGGCGCCTTGCGCACCATTCGGTTTCCGCAACTCCCGGCGTGAAGCGGCCCCGAAACACAAAGCCTTCGACTTCGAGTTTCACCAGCGCGGCCTCGATGGCGTCAGTTGGGAGACCAAGCGAATCGGCGAGCGCCTGCGAGGTTACTGGACCGAGGCCCTCAAGTCTGCCCCGAATGATTTCCACCATTGCGGTTTCAGAGTCCCAACTGACTGCAAGCGACTCAGGAGGCCTGATGGCCGGCTCGGTTGTCGCATTCGAAAAGATTGCCTCGAATAGCGAAAGGCGCTCGGCCGCCACCCACAGTCTTGCACTGTTCGCAACCAGCGTCCCTGCGCGCCTCTGGTCACAAAGCTCACCGAAGTATTTCTCCCACGCGCGTCCTTCGTGAGCCGTCAGGAAACCAAGCTCGACCAGCGCGTCGTGAAGCTCGTCGTCATTATCCACATCCGGCCATACTTCTTCTCGCACCCTCTCGATCGCCGCCAGATCGAGCGCACCCAGGTCTGACGCAGTTTCAGGATCAAGCCATCGTCGCTGGAACACCGCGCGAGTGCGGCGCTCTTCAAGCGGCGCGTCGTCTAGAAACGCGTAAGGCCGCGCGTTGAGGATCTCCTGCGCGAGCGGCGAAGCTTCCACGACGTCGCGCGCGATCAAGGTCTTCTCGCCGCTCTCGATCGACGCGAGCAGTGCTTCGAGGCCTTCGATGTCCATCGCCTCTTCGAGACAGTCCCTCACCGTCTGTCGAACGAGCGGATGATCGGGGATCTCGATCTTGCCGCCCGTCAGGTTCTCGGCGCAGGCCACTTGGTCGGGAAACACCGCAGACAGCAAATCGTCCGCGTCCATCCGCTGAAGCTGAGCCGGAACCTTCTTCCCGCCGCGGCGACGCGGGACCGCGAGCGCCCGAGTCACGTTCCAGCGCCAGCGAATCTCCCACATCGGCGCAGCAAGCAGAGCTTGAATCAACACCTCACGGACCGATGACGAGCGCAGATAGCGAAACACTTCATCGAGCGCGAAACTGTGAGTCGGCCCGAGAGACAACACGATCGCGTCCTCGGTCGCGGCGGCTTGCAATTCGAAGTTGAACTTGCGGCAGAACCGCTTGCGCAACGCGAGGCCCCACGCTCGATTCAACCGGCTTCCGAAGGGCGAATGGATCACCATCTGCTGCGAGCCGCTTTCATCAAAAAAGCGTTCGATGACGAGCGTATCTTGTGAAGGCATCACCCCGAGCGCGACCTTCGACGCAAGCAGATAATCGACGATCTGTTCCGCTGCCGAGCCCGAGAGTCCGATCTCATCCGTCAGCCATGCGAGCGCCGAACCCGCGGCTTCGATGTTATCGTCGCCCGCGAACCGCTCGGAGAGCCCACTTCGAAGCCGCGAAACCGATGCAGAAAGCTCGCGCGTGCGACCGGGCGCTTCGCCGAGCCAAAACGGAATCGTCGGCGGTTTGCCATGTGCGTCGGCTACGCGAACACGTCCGTTCTCGACACGGATGATTTCCCACGAAGCATTCCCGAGCTGAAAGATGTCGCCCTGCATGCTCTCGATCGCCCAGTCTTCGTTGACGCTGCCGATCACTGTGTCGGTCGGTTCGAGCACGACCGTGTAGTCGGCGGTGTCTGGAATCGCTCCGCCGGAAGTGATCGCCGCCAGCCTCGCGCCTTTTCGCCCGCGCAAGCGATGGTTGATCATGTCGTGATGCAGATAAGCTCCCCGTCGCCCTCGTCGGGTCGCGAAACCTTCGCGCAGCATCTTGACCACTTCCTCTAACTCAGGTCGAGTGAGATTGCGATATGGATAAGCGCGTCGGATTGTCTCGAACAACTCGTCCTCGACCCTTTCGGTCGAAGCCACCGCAGCAACAACCTGCTGCGCTAGAATATCGAGCGGCTTTTCAGGGATCGATAACCGGTCAAGCTCGCCGCGCTTGATGGAGTCCAGCAGCGCAGCGCATTCGATCAGCTCGTCGCGGCTGGTCGGAAAGATCCTGCCTTTCGGGAAGCCCGTCACCGAGTGGCCCGATCTTCCAACGCGCTGAAGCAGAGTCGAGATCGCGCGAGTCGAACCGAGCTGGCAGACGAGGTCAATATCACCAATGTCGATTCCCAGTTCTAACGAGGCGGTTGCCACCAGAGCTTTCAACTCTCCAGCCTTCAGTCTCTGCTCAGCCACGAGCCGCTGTTCTCGCGCAAGGCTGCCGTGATGCGAAGTCACGTTCTCATCGCCCAGCCGTTCGCCAAGATAACGAGCAACTCGCTCAGCCATCCTTCGAGTGTTGACGAACACCAGCGTGGTTCGATGAGCGCTGATCAACTGAGCCAGCCGGTCGTAGACTTCGTCGAATACTTCGCCGGACATCACGGCTCCTAACGGCGAGCTCGGCACTTCGACCGCGAGATCAAGCTCGCGCCGATGGCCCGAGTCGATGATGTTGCAATCGGGAGTGCCGTCTTCATCGATGTTTGCAGTGCCGACCAGGAACCGCGCAACCTCTTCGATTGGTTTCTGCGTTGCAGAAAGCCCGATGCGAACGAGATCATCTCCAACAAGCGCTTGCAATCGCTCGATCGACAGCGCAAGATGCGAGCCGCGCTTATCCCCGACCATCGCGTGAATCTCGTCGACGATCAGTGTGCGAGTGGTCTTCAACATTCGCCGGCCACCTTCGCTTGTGAGCAGTATGTAGAGCGACTCGGGCGTGGTGACGATGATGTGCGGCGGGCGTTTGGTCATTGCGGTGCGTTCGTGCGCGGGTGTGTCGCCGGTGCGAACGAGTGTGCGAATAAGGACTTCACGCATGCCCATCGATTTCAATTCCTGCTCGATTCCTGCCAGCGGCTCTTGCAGGTTCTTCTGGATGTCGTTTGATAGCGCTTTGAGCGGCGAGACGTAGACGACCTGCGTAAAGTCTTCGAGCGTGCCAGCGACGCCTTGCCGAACAAGGTCGTCGATTGCGGATAGGAAAGCAGCGAACGTTTTGCCCGAACCAGTCGGAGCGGCGATCAAAGTGTGTTGTCGCTCTTTGATTGAAGGCCAGGCGCGTTCTTGGGACACGGTCGGCTCAGCAAACTGCTTTGCGAACCAGCTTGCGACTGCGGGGTGAAAAAGCTCGAGGGTCATTGATTCATCCTATATGCTCAATCGGTTTGTTTTCAATGGGCCTAACAATTTGTTGGTTCTTTTGCGCCTCGTTTAAGGCCCAGCGTCACATTTGTTGACCAATCCCGCCCATGGCCGAGACTGTGTGAAAAGCCCAAAATCCCACCCACGGCAGTGGGTGGATTCGTTCAAGCACAGCCTACATATAAGTGCAGGGAGCCTTTTTCCGCTTAACCCCCTTCTCCTCCAGCTTCCAACCCGCAAGCGGGTTGGAAGCTGGAGGAAAAGGGAAGAAAAGAAACGGGAGGAGATTCTGCCGCTGCTTCCAGTAGGCTGTGCTTGAACCATCCACCCACTACCGTGGGTGGGATTCTCGAGCTCAGAATCATTTCGCATGGGGTTGACGGCTCCTTCGCCAATCTTCTATAGTTTTCGAGATATTTTCGATCAGCCTCGCGAGCAAGTCAAGCGCAGTTGCTCAGAGGCATTTCGCTGGAGACTAATTCGTGTCGCAAACAAAGCAGACAATTCACGGGCGCGGGGCCGCTGAGAATCCGCCGAATCGTTTTGAGAAACTTGTCTACTTACGCGACCCTGATTCGAACGATCCCGAAGAACCCGCGGCCCGGACCCAATTTCTAAAAGACTCGTCGCGCTCAGTGATCACCCACAACGATAGCCCCGACGTCGGTTTCGAGGCCAGCATTAATCCTTATCGAGGCTGCGAGCACGGGTGCATCTACTGTTATGCGCGGCCTACTCACGAGTATCTCGGCTTCTCGTCGGGGCTTGATTTCGAAACTAAAATCCTGGTCAAAGAGGACGCGCCTGAGTTGCTGAAAAAAGAGCTCGCCTCGCCTCGTTGGCAACCGAAGGTGGTTGCAATCTGCGGCGTCACTGATCCTTATCAGCCAATCGAAAGAAAGCTGGAAATCACGCGGCGATGCCTGGAGGCGCTGGCAGAGTTTCGCAATCCGGTGATGATCGTAACCAAGAATCAGCTTGTCGCGCGTGACATCGACTTATTGAAGCAGCTCGCCGAGTTCAAAGCAGCAGCAGTGTTTCTTTCGGTCACGACGCTCGATGCCGATCTCGCGCGTGTGATGGAACCTCGGACTTCCACACCGCAGAATCGACTCGCAGCGATTGAAGCGCTCGCGCGTGAGGGCGTGCCGGTCGGAGTTCTCGTTGCCCCGGTGATTCCGGGGCTTACCGATCACGAGATGCCTTCGATCATAAAATCCGCGGTCGATTCGGGAGCGAACTATGCAAGCTACGTCATCGTGCGCTTGCCGTTCGCCGTGAAAGATTTGTTTCAGAATTGGCTGGAACAACACTTTCCCGATCGCAAGAAGAAGGTTCTCAGTCACATTCTCGACATTCGAGGAGGCAAGCTGAACGATCCGAACTTCGGTTCTCGGATGCGAGGAAGCGGAGTTTACTCACAACAGATCAAGTCGATGTTCACGCTGGCGTGCCGAAAAGCCGGAATCGAAGGCAACCACCCGGAGCTGTCGACTGAATCCTTCAAGAGCCCGGATGCTCCGCAGCTTTGTTTGTTCGAGCAGTAGCGCAAGATGGATAAGCAAGAAATCAGGGAAAGAGTCTGGAGATTGCTGGAGTCGGAGAAGGTCTCGCGCTTTCCCGGCGCGAAAGGACGCATCCCTAACTTTAAAGGCGCCGAGCAATGCGGCGAACGAGTTGCCCAGCTTGAAGTGTGGAAACGAGCGAAGGTTATCAAGGCCAATCCCGATTCGCCCCAACGCGCGATTCGTCATCTCGCTCTCAAGCAAGGCAAGACGATTTACATGGCGGTGCCGCGCTTGCGCGAAGAGAAATGCTTCGTCGAGCTTGACCCGAAGCGTCTCGGAAAGAACGTCTACGCCGCTTCGAGCATCAAAGGAGCTTTCGAGTTTGGCCGGCACGTATCAGTCAAGCAGATGAAGTCAGTCGATCTGATCATTTGCGGGTCCGTCGCGGTTCGTAGAGACGCCGCGCGAGTTGGCAAAGGCGGAGGTTACTCGGACCTCGAATACGCGATCGCTCTAGAATTGGGCATCATCAATTCGCGCACGCCTATCATCACAACGGTCCATCCGCTACAAATCATAGATGAAAGGTTCGAGCTCAAGCCACACGACATTCCGGTTGATTTCATCATCACACCCGACGAGATCATCGAGTGCAACACGAAGCTTCCGAGGCCGAAGGGAATCTACTGGCATTACCTGGACGAAGAAAAGATCGCCGCGATACCACTGCTGAAAAGACTGAAAGGGCACAAGAAGGATTAGAGAGCTAAACCCTGATTCTATTCTCACCCCCGATCACCGCTTATACTTTCGAATCAGCCCCTTCACAACTCCCTGAATCGTCACGCGGTCGGCAGGTTTCACCACTATTGGCTTGTACCGCGGGTTCGCCGGCTCGAGCCTCACCTGATCGCGTTCCTTGTAGAACCGCTTCACTGTAGCGTCGCTCCCATCCACCAACGCCACAACCATATCTCCATTGTTAGCCGTCTGGCGCGATTCGACGATAATCGAGTCGCCGTCGCGAATCTGCTCGCCAATCATCGAATCGCCGCGCACTCGGAGCGCAAACAATCGCTCGCGTTCGAGAAAATCGCGAGGCACGGTGATGGTCTCGTGACTGAGGATCGCTTCGATTGGCTGCCCTGCCGCGACCATGCCAAGCAACGGGATTTCGGATTCGGCCGCTGCAGTCTCTTCTCGCACAAGCTCGATCCCGCGGCTCACGTTCGGGATTCTTCGGATCAAGCCCTCGCGCTCGAGG
>DATFWM010000283.1:0-9126 GCA_035259295.1 Blastocatellia bacterium
GATTCCGCGAGAAAACTTCTATCAGTCATTGCATACCTCGGTGGTCGGCGACGGCGGGCAGCCTTTTGAAGTCCAGATTCGAACGCAAGAGATGCAATCGATCGCCGAAGAAGGCATCGCCGCGCATTGGAAATACAAAGAAGGACGGCGCGGCACGCACACCGATGAGGATGAAGCATTCGTATGGCTAAAGCGATTGGTCGAGTGGCAGCAGGATGTAAAAGACTCGCGCGAATTCCTCGACTCGCTGAAGCTGGACCTCTATCCCAAAGAAGTTTACTGCTTCACGCCTAAGGGTAAAGTAATAGAGCTTCCGCGCGGCGCGTCACCAGTTGACTTCGCTTTTGCCATCCACACCCAGGTTGGTCTCACTTGCACAGGCGCGAAGGTGAACGGCCGAATCGTTCCACTGAAATATCAGCTTCGCAACGGGGACGTCGTCGAGATAATGACGTCGCCCGGCGCGCACCCGTCGCGAGACTGGATGAACTTCGTCAAGACTTCGCGTGCGCGTTCAAAAGTTCGTCACTACCTTGCCGAAAGCGAGCGGGCCACTGCCATCGACCTGGGCAGAAAACTCCTCGAGAAGGAGGCGGACCGCTTCCGCTTGAACACGAAGAAGATCCTGTCCAACGGTGAGATCGACCGCATCGTGTCAGACTATGGAGTTGCTCGCGCGGATGATTTGTTGGCGGCAATCGGCTATGGCAAGGTGCTCCCGCGCAACGTGATCGCCAAGTTGTTGCCGCCGGATCGCGCCGCCGAGCTCGAACAAGAAAAAGGGCCGACGCTCAAGCAGGTCGTCAAGCGCGCGCTTGGGATTCAAGATCGAATTGTCGTAAAAGGCATTGACGACATAATGGTCTATCGCGCGCGCTGCTGCAATCCGATTCGCGGCGAAGAAATCATCGGCTACATCACTCGCGGCAAGGGCGTAGCGGTTCATTCGAATCGATGTCCGAACATGCCGAGCTTGCTGGTAAACCCGGAGCGGCTCATTGAAGTGGCATGGATGAAGGCCGACGCTAAGCACGAGTCGGCTTACCCGGTGACGATGAAGCTCGTTACAGAGGATCGTCCCGGGATGGTGGCGGATGTCACACAAGCGATCGCGAGCGTCGGGACTAACATTCGCGACATCCGCGCGTCGCTGGATGAGCAGGGACACGGCCAGCTTGTGCTCACGGCAGAGATATTCGACTTGAAACATCTGGAAAAGATTACTGGCGCACTCAAGGCGGTGCGTGGTGTGATAGATGTCGAGCGGATGAGCGGCGAGCCTGTTCAGGTCTAGAACATTCGGGATTCAAATCTCAGATCAGAACATCATTGTCGTTGATGATTCGACTTGCCACCTCGCTATTGGTTCGAGGAAACCGACAATAGTGCGCTGCAACCTCGGAACTTTGGTAGACAACCTAATCCTCGTCTGAGATAATTCCCTATTTCGAATCGAGCGTCGAGTTCTCAACCTCTGAATTCAGACAAGATGAAAGACCGCGTTCACACTGACAGTGCGCCTAAAGCTATCGGCCCGTACTCGCAAGCGATCAAGGCGAACGGGCTCATTTTCGCTTCGGGTCAGATACCGCTCGATCCGGTAACTATGCAAATCGTGGAGGGCGGAATACGCGAGCAAACCGATAGAGTGCTGAACAACTTGAGCGCGGTGCTCACGGCCGCCGGCAGCTCACTGAATCGCGTGGTGAAGACTACGGTGTTTCTTGCCGATCTCGGTGACTTCGCGGAGATGAACGAGGTCTACGGGCGCTTCTTTGGAGAGTCGCCCCCGGCTCGTTCAACAGTTGAAGTTTCGCGATTGCCACGCGATGTCCGCGTCGAGATTGACGTGATTGCGCTGGCTGGTCCTTAGTCCTTCGTCATTGGTCATTTGTTAAACGCGGACAAAGGACGAAGTACAAAAGACCAATGGCTAAGCTGCTTTGACAACTTTGCCGGCTTTCAGGCAGCGAGTGCAAACGCGAATACGTTCGACGCGGCCGCCTACCAGCGCGCGCACGGCTTGCAGGTTGGGGTTGAAGCGGCGGTTGGTTCGATTGTTGGCGTGGCTCACGCGGTGACCGAACTGGGGTCCTTTGCCGCAGACTTCACAGCGTTTGGACATTGTGGCGTTCCTCCGATGAAAATAAAGGCTATGAAAGCAAAACGACAGCTTAACACAGATCACTCGGCATTCGTCAAACCACTATCAAGGAGCAGAGTCGTGTTTCGTCTCTTGAAACCGTTCATCTTAGCTCTGTTCCCTTCCCTGCTGCTCGCCTCTTGCAAGAGTGCAGGGGATAAATCGAGCCTCGAAGTGGCGGCGAAAGTCGGCTCAATTGAAATCACGTTGAAGCGGGTCGACAGCGCCATCAAGCAGCAACTCGACTCGAGCGGAGGCAGCTCGTCGATGACTTCGGCGGAGCTGGTCGCGGCACGTCTCAGTGTTCTTGATAATCTCATTCAGGAAGAAGCGCTGTTTCAGAAAGCGCAGAAGGAAAACCTTGTCCCAGACGATAACAAGGTGACGCAGGCCGTGCAGAAGCGCAAGCAGGACGCTCAACTTACGGAAGAGCAGTATCAGAACCAGATCAAACAAGCCGGCCTCACCGAAGATGAGTTTCGCGAAAAGATCCGTCGAGAGCTTGCGATCAATGAGCTAAGAGATCGAGCGCGCACTCGGGTGAATGCGCCGACCGACGCGGAGATCGAGAAGTACTATAGCGACCACAAATCTGACTTCGTGGCCGAGCGTGGCGCTGACATTTCTGTGATAGCCGTATCGCCAGCGAACAACGGCGGAGAAGCTGGAGCCGAGCAAAAGATCCGCAGCGTCTATGGGCAGCTCAAGAGCGGGTCGGACTTTGCCACCGTCGCTTCGCAGAAATCAGAAGAGCAACAATCGGCGCTTCGAGGCGGCAGACTCGGCTTCGCGACGGAGGCGGGCTTGAAGCAATCATTTGCCGGAATAACCGACATCGCAGCGCGATTGATGTCGCTGACCGAAGGCCAGTACACCGAGCCGATCAAGGACAGCACCGGCAACTGGTATATTTTCAAGTTGAACCTCAAACGCGAGCGTCCGCAGAACCTGACCCTCAACGACGTGAGGTCCGACATCATCAACAACATCACTCAGCAACGCCAGCAGGTTTTGTTGAACGCTCTGGTGATGGTGACCTTGGCCGAAACAAGTATTAAGAACTACCTCGCAGAGCGAATAGTTCAGAGCCCGCAGACGATCGTCGAGATGCGCCCATCTCAGTTGTTGCAAGAGTCCGCGCAGCAGCAACCGCAGCCACGCGTCGAGAATGAGAATCAACCGGCGGCTGTCTCGCCGAGCGCAAACAGAGCTGCATCAGCATCGAACGGCAACAGACGGTAGCGGCGCCGGGCGAAAACTTCGCTGTCGTGCGAGGCCGGACAAATGATTGAGGACGTTGGACATTGACAAGTTGGACTCTTGCTCGTCCCGGTCCTTTGTGTTAACTTGAAGTCACCCTAAACTTTTGCCAGGGGAGTGAAGCACAATGGAAAAAACACCACAACAACAAAACACAATACAAGACAACTTCCTTAACGGCGCCCGAAAGGATCGCAGCAGCGTCACGATCTACCTGATGAGTGGGGTCAAGCTTACGGGGAGGATCAAAAGTTTCGACAAGTACTCGGTCATTCTTGAAGCGGGATCGCAGGAGCAACTGATCTTCAAGCACGCGATCTCGACGGTGTCGCTGCCACGAGCAGGTAGTCGTGAGTACCATTACACAAGACCGTCGGTGCCTCCAGACCGCGAGCGCGAACAGCATCCGGCTGAGCATCAGCCCGCTCCGCCTCAGGCGAACACGGCGACGGCCCAGGAGAAATCCTGAGGTCATTGGCTGGAAAGCGACAATTTCTTGAAGTCTCGGGCTGCCTTTGGGCAGCCCGCGCAGTTTCTGCCGTTCTGAGTTCAAGCTTCAGCTTGCGAGTATATGCGCGGGTTGTTCATTACCTTTGAAGGAATAGACGGCTGCGGCAAGAGCACGCAGATAGACTTGCTCTTTGAGGAGCTCCGGCGGCGGGGGCTTGACGTCGTTGTCACCCGCGAGCCTGGCGGAACAGTAATCAGTGAGGCCGTGCGAGAGCTGCTGGTTTCCGATGCGAGCGTCAACATAGCTCCCAAGGCCGAGCTGCTGTTCATTGTTGGTGCGCGGGCGCAGCACGTAGCGGAGCTTATAAAGCCGGCGCTTGAAGCGGGCCGCGTCGTGCTCTCAGATCGATATACCGATTCGACAGTTGCGTTTCAAGGGCATGGTCGCGGGCTCGATCTGGAGATGGTCGATCGGTTGAACAACTTTGCAACCGGAGGTTTGCTGCCCGACATCACGATTGTTTTCGATCTCGACCCGTCGGTAGCTCGTGCGCGATTGCGCGCGCGTCCGGTTGGAGGGTTGCTGGGCGCGTTCGACGATCAGCAGGCTGACTTTCATACGCGCGTTCGCCAGGCCTACTTGACACTGGCCGAGCGCGAGCCTTCACGGGTGCGCGTCGTTGATGCATCGGGAGCGGCCGGCGATACTCACGCGGCGGTGATGACGCTCGTGCTGCCGTTGCTTACGGAGAATAGACAGGATTGACAGGATGAACAGGTAAAAGGTTCTTGACGATCTTGTTTCACCCTACGATTTTCGTGCTGCGGCTGAGGATTCAGAAGAGCATTGTAAGCATGAAGTCGAAGGTTCTTTGACAATCCTGTTCATCCTGTAAATCCTGTCAATTTCGCCATGCTTGACGATGAACTCGTAATCGAAACCCCTGAACGCGTTGAGCTTCACTATGTGTTAGCAAACGTGGGCAATCGCTTCCTTGCCGCGGCCATCGATCATCTGATTCAAGTCGTCGCGATGGTGGTAATCGTTCTTGTCGCTGGAGCAATCAGCGAGTGGCAATTTTTCAACTCGATGAGCACGTGGACGGCGGCGTTGACGGTGCTCGCGATGTTCGCGATCTACTGGGGTTACTTCGTGGCATTCGAGACGCTTTCGAGCGGACAGACCCCGGGCAAGCGAATAATGCGACTGAGAGTCGTGCGCGAGGACGGCCGGCCTGTAAGGTTTTTCGAGGTGTTCGTCAGAAACCTGCTTCGGCTAGTGATAGACCTTCAACCGTTTCCGTCCTACGCTATCGGTGTAGTCTCGATAATCTTCAGCGCTAGGTCGAAACGAGTAGGCGATTTCGTTGCGGGTACCGTGGTTGTGAAAGAGCGCGCAACCGAAGCGCCCTCGCTTGAACAAATCATCAAGGTCTCTGAGCTCGAAGAGCGGCGAATGGAGCGCACCGCTCCCCCGCCTTTCGTCGCCGACACGCGCCGACTGAGTGACCGAGATCTTCGCGCGGTCGAGACTTTTTTGAAGCGACGGTTCGAATTAACCGAGCCGAGCCGCACCGGGCTTGCGATGCGCATTGCCCAGCCTATTTCAACAAAGCTGGGCATTCCCTCCGACGGATTATCTCCCGAGGCGATCCTCGAAGAAGTCGAGCGCCAGCACCGCGCTCAGTCGCGCTACTTCGATTGAAACCGCGAACTAATCCCACGTAACTGTGGGATAAATCCCCTGTTGTCCGTCACCCGGGCTTGAAAGAGTTACGGAGTCGTGTTACCTTCACTTCGGTCCGTCAGTTAACTTTTTGCAATCATCTTTCCTGCTTTGACCGGAGGACAAATGCGCAATCGAATCTCGCTCCCGGGGATTATCATATTCGCGTTCATTGTCGCGGCGCTCCCAATCCAAGCGACGCAAACCGCGACTGGCTCGCTCAGCGGTACTATCAAAGATCAGACCGGCGCAGTCATAACCGGCGCACAAGTCTCGATTCGAAACGACGCGACGGGCGAGACGAAAACCGCATTGACCGGCGACGACGGCAGGTTCAAGTTTGATAAACTCGCGCCTGGCGCATATACCGTCAGCGTGTCACAGACTGGCTTCAAGCCGAGCCAACGCACCGTAGCCATCGAGCCTGGTCGCCCGGCCTCGATCGAAATCCGGCTCGAGGTGGTGGCCCCCCGCGAGAAGTTGGAGGTCGGCGCGAAAGGCACGGTCGCCCCCAACTCTGAGCCAACTTATCGCCAATTGCGTGACGCCGAAGCGCTGGAGACTTACACCGTAAACAACCTCGCTCTCAAACGCGATGTCGGAACAATCACGCTTGTCAGCGGGCGGGTTAGTTTTGTTTCGCCGGTCATGGGCCGCGTTGTCAAAGCCGTGTTCGTTGGCGAGGGTCAGTTCACGCTCTCGCCCGCGATACCGTTGGAGCGCGATTATCTGCGCCGCATCACCGAGAAAGAGACGGTTGACGAAGCGTTTGAAAAGGCTGTCTTCTGTTTCACGGACGAAACATTTCAGGAGATCAAGCGTCAGGCTCAATCCGGGGGCGATGAGTCTCGCGCGCGCGGCGTGCTGACGGATTTTCAGAGGCGAGTTCGATACCGGACTGAGCGCCCGCGCAGCTTGCTCGAGTATCTGCTCGCCTACGAAGGCGAGAATCTGGATGCTGAGATTCTTGCCAGCCTGTATAACTCGAAGCGTCCAGCGTTCTTCAGCGCGTATATTTTTGGTCGCAAGTATGGCGATTTGCGTTACCACGTCAGGCCTCGCGGAGCGTTGCCGCAGCTTCTCGCGCCGGAGGAAGTCGCGCTCATCAACGTCGATCCGGCAGGCGAGAAGGAAGGTATTTGGTATCTCGCGCATCTCTCAAACGAATACAAGAACCGCACAGCAAGCTCCGACGAGGATAAGCGAATCATAGATGCCGAGCACTATCGCATCGAGACCGCGATCGACAGCGGCGAGAAGCTGACCGCAGTCGCCGAGCTAACGTTCACCGCGCTTGGCGATGGCGATCGCGTGCTCGGCTTCGGACTGCTGCCCAATCTGCGCGTAACGCGCGTTACGGTGGACGAACGCGAGACCAACTTTATTCAGGAACCAAAGAAGGAAGACGGCTCGTTTTACGTTGTCTGGCCCGAGCCGCTGGTTAAGGGCAAGCAGTACAAACTGAGCATCGAGTATCAAGGCAATAAGGTGATCGAAGACGCGGGCGGCGGGAACTTCGCCGTCGGCGCGCGAACGAGTTGGTATCCAAGCGTAAACGCTTTCAACGATCGCGCGACTTTCGACCTTACGTTCAAGGTGCCAAGCAAGTATACGGTCGTCGGCGTTGGCAAGCTGGTGAAAGAATGGCGTGAAGGAGACTTCGCGGCTTCGCAGTGGGTGTCTGACGTTCCGCTTGCCGTTGCGGGATTCAACTATGGTTTGTTCAAGAAAAAGGAGATCGCGGACGCGGACACGAAGTACCAGATTGAGGGCTACGCTACCAGCGACCTTCCCGATTACATGCGCGCCGCAAGAGATGTGGTTGGCGGGTTAACGCCCTCGCGGTTGAACGAAAACGCGATGGTTGACGCGCAGAACTCGATGCGAGTCTTCACGCGCTTTTTCGGTGAGGCGCCTTATGGGCGCATTGCGATAACCCAGCAGCCACAATTCAACTTTGGTCAATCGTGGCCGACGTTAGTATACCTGCCTATCAGTGCATATCTTGATTCGACCCAACGCTGGATGTTGTTGGGTCGCATCTCATCCCGCTTGACCGAATTCATTCAGGAGGTCACGCCTCACGAAGTCGCGCATCAATGGTGGGGTCACATCGTGGGGTGGGCGTCGTTTCACGATCAGTGGTTGTCGGAAGGATTCGCGGATTTTTCTGCCGGCCTCTTTCTTCAAGCCACTGAGAAGAGTCCCGACAAGTACCTCAAATATTGGGAACACCAGAAGCAGGCTATACTCGAAAAGAACCAGTGGGGCAACCGAGCCAACGACGCCGGCCCGATTTGGATGGGACTTCGGTTGAATACGTTCAAGACAGGCGGTGCTTACGCCCGACTCGTGTATCCCAAGGGCGGATATATCCTGCATATGCTTCGAACGATGATGTACAACCAAAAAACCGGAGACCAACAGTTCATCGATATGATGCACGATTTCGTCAAGACGCACTTCAACCAGAACGCATCCACCGAGAGCTTTAAGCGCGTGGTTGAGAAGCACATGACGCCCGGGATGGACCTCGATGACAACAAGAGCATGGATTGGTTTTTCAACGAGTGGGTTTATGGAACCGAGGTGCCTCGGTACCGATTGGAATACTCGCTCACTCCCGAGAGCGACGGGAAAGTGTTGCTGAAGTTGACGGTTTCTCAAAGCGGGGTCTCGGAAAACTTCAAGATGATGGTTCCGATCTACATGGATTTTGACGGCAAGTGGGTTCGACTGGGGCTTGCCACAATCACGGGCAACGCAACTACTCAAGAGCTAAAGGTCAGGCTGCCTCAAAAGCCCAAGCGCGTTGTGCTTAACGCGTTTCACGATGTTCTGGCAGTTGAAAGCGTGAGCGTGCAGAAGTAATCATCTCAACCGGCCAATGCCGCCACCTTCGAGCCTGAAGCTGCCGTTCAAGATGATCTGACCCGTCGAATCACGCACGTTCAAACGCTTGATGTTGATCGCCGGCAACAAGCTGGGAGGAAGGGGCTGCCCGCTCGATCCGTCCGTCGTAAAATCAGCTCTGATGAACCCTGATCGCGCGATCGCGGTCGTCAAGGTTATTCCATCTGCGATTATGTCGTAGGGTCCATCGACCGGGAGCCTCTCGATCTCCACCCGCAATCGCAAGACCGTTGGATCCGCCTCCGCCTTCCCAACGCCGATAGCTCGCGTGGAAGCGTTAGGGGAAGCCAGCCGCGCTTGCTTCAGCAGAAATTCATCCTCAGGGGCCAAATTCTCGACTGGCCGAAAATCGTTTTGGAGAAGAACCCGACCATCTTTGTCGCGCAACTCGACATGCCGAATCTTCGTGACGGGCTCCAGCAGATCAGGCAGTTGATTTGCGCTGCCAGGAACGTTCATCAGTGTCACCTCAAGCCCGCCGAACTCGTTCGCGATCAACTCGCTTGAGCCAAGGGCCACGCCGTCAACGCCATCCACAACGAGTCGATGCGACGCATGTGGCGTTAGGCCGGTTGCCGAAACTTTGAGCACCTGTACCGCGTCTACAATTGCGATTTCGGCAAGCCCATGCGCA
>DATFWM010000284.1:0-3027 GCA_035259295.1 Blastocatellia bacterium
TGTGTAGAAGGCATTGCCTTGCGGGAAGCGGGATGGCTGCTCGCCCGAACGATTGAGATAATAATCATAGAAAGAAACGTTTGAATAGCTGCGCTGAATCGAGCGACCCGAAGGCGTGTAATACTTCGCCGTCGTCAGCAGCAGCCCGGTGCCACCCCAAAGCCGAAACACTCCCTGCACCAGTCCTTTTCCAAAAGTGTTCTCGCCTACAATCAAAGCGCGAGAGTGATCTTGCAGCGCGCCCGCTACAATCTCAGAGGCTGAAGCAGTCTGCCGATCAACCAGGACCACCATCGGCATGGTCTCGGGCGCGTTGCTGGACGGAACCTCGTAGGTGTGAGCCGATGACTCTTCATCGCGTCCCCGAACTACGACGATCTTTTCGTCCGGCCCCAGAAATCTTGTTGAGACCTTGATCGCTTCGTCCAGAAGTCCGCCCGGGTTGTTGCGCAGATCCAGAATAAGTTGGCGCATGCCTTCGAGCCTGAGCTGAGCCAGCGCCTCGGACAGCTCTTCGTCGGTCTTGCTGGAAAAGCCGCCGGTCAGCGCAATGTAACCGGTGCCGATCTGCGAGGTCATGAAGGCATTGCGCACCGAAGGCAGCTTCACTTCGTCGCGCCGCAACCGCACGGTGACCGGGTTCGGGACGCCCGCGCGCTCGACAGTTATCTCGACCGGCTCGCCCTTTTCGCCGCGCACCTTGTGCATGACTTGTTGGCTCGTCCAGTCGTCGATATTTTGTTTGTCGATGGCAATAATCGCGTCGCCGTAACGAAGCCCTGCGCGATGACCGGGCGCCCCCGGTGTCGCCGAAAGAATGTAAACGTGATCGTAGCGTTTCGCGATGGTAACACCGATTCCATAGATGCGGCTGCTCTGTTCGGTCTGAACGTCGTCGAACTCAGCTTTGGTGAAAAATGCAGAGTGTGGATCGAGCTGCCGAAGCATTCCCTGAATTGAATTCTTGCCCAGCAGCTCGAGATCGATCTTCCCCGCGTAATCCTCTTGGATCTCTGAGATCGCTTCCTTGAAATCGTCGACTAGCTGATCGGTCAGCGCGGAATCCGATTCGCTTACGTGAGGAGGGCGCCTTGAGCCGTAGTATCCGCCGCCGAGCGCGCAAAGCACGATCACTGCAATCGCGAGCAACGGCAGCGCCCGATTCTTCATACTTCCAGGACTCCTTCGCTTCAGAATAATACCTGAAGTCAGTGGTCAGTGGCCAGTAACCAGTAGTCAGTAGCGAGTAGTCAGTTGCGAGTGCGTCGCCGGTCGTGGTACTTCTACGGACTACTGATCACGAACTACGGACTAATAATGACAACAGCAGACGTGGTAATCATCGGCGGCGGCATCGTGGGATCCAGCGTGGCTTATCACCTGGCTGAGCGAGGCTGCAACAACATCTTGATTGTCGAGCGAGAAGAGCGTCAGGGAATGGGTTCCACCGCCAAGAGCATGGGCGGCGTGCGCGCTCAATTCGCTACGCCGATCAATATAAGAATGTCGCTCTATTCAATTGATTTGTTCTCGAGGTTCGAGGAAGTCACCGGGCACACCGCAGGCTACAAGGCTCAGGGTTATCTCTTTGTCGCGACTAACCAGCGGCACCTCGATTATCTCGAAGCGAATTACCGGCAGCAGCAAGCTTGCGGCCTCAACAATGTCGAGATGGTCTCGCGAGAGGACATCGTGAAGACGGTTCCGCAACTGATCGCCGATGACGTTGTGGGAGGGAGCTTCTGTCCGACGGACGGCTTTGTCGATCCGTACAGCGTGATGACCGGGTTCTCGAAGCGAGCGCGTGAACGGGGCACGAAGCTGTGGCTACAGACCGACGTGACCGGCATCGACGTCCAGCAAGGCCAGGTCGCTGGCGTTCAAACTTCCAGCGGATACGTTTCGACCCGCGCGCTGGTCAATGCCGCGGGACCTTGGGCTGCGAGCGTTGCGCAACTCGCGGAGCTCGAGCTGCCCGTAGAGCCGTTGCGTAGGCAGATCGTCAAGACCGAACCTTTCTCAGAACTGTCCACGCGACTGCCGATGGTAATCGATATGTCTACGGGCTTTCACTTCCGTCCTGAAGGTTCGAGCTTTCTTCTGGCTTGGCCCGACCCCGAAGAAACGTACGGCTTCAGAACGGACTTTGACTACGGCTTCATCGAGAAGATCTTGACCCGCGCGGTAAGCCGCGTACCTGCGTTCGTCGATGCCGAAGTGAACCCTCGCCGCTGTTGGGCTGGAATGTATGAAATGACACCGGACCATCACGCCATCATCTGCCGCGCGCCGGGCGTGGAAGGAATGTTTCTGGCGAATGGGTTCAGCGGTCACGGAGTGATGCACTCGCCGGCTACCGGCAAGATTGTTTCCGAGCTGATTCTGGACGGCGCTTCTAGTTTCGCAGATGCATCGGCGCTCAGAGTGGAGAGGTTCAAAGAGGGAAACCTTCTCGAAGAAACAGCGGTGCTGTGAAGTTCATCGCCTGAGGCTCGAACAGTGTAAGCAATGAATCGGTCACACGAGAGCTAGAACTCGGGTGCGGTTCAGACTCTTGCCGAACTCGCAAGAGAATCCCACCCACGGCAGTGGATGGATTGTTCAGGCACAACCTACAAACGGCGTTCCCGATTCCCTATTAACTCCCCTCTCATTTTCTTCCCTCGCGCGCGAGGGAAGAAAATGAGAGGGGAGAAGGAAGTAGTCGCAGCCCGCGTTGTACGTAGGCCGTATATCAACAATCCACCCACTACCGTGGGTGGGATTCGGCCCTTACACGCGATCGGCGTTGTGCAGATCACTCAAAGCGCTAGAACCTAGCGTGCACTCGTGAGGTTCGAGTTCGTGGCGCCTAACACTCTTAGTTGTGCTAAGCTTGTCAGACTCAACGCTGGGCGTGTAAGAAACACTGCCTGCTGAGTCAGGTCGGTGCTTGTGGGAAAGTGAAATCAACGGCACGGCTTCTCTTTGATTTAGAGAGTTTGCGGCAGTATGAAAACTCTTAACGGAGGATCGCTGATGAAGAAA
>DATFWM010000285.1:0-7095 GCA_035259295.1 Blastocatellia bacterium
CGAACCACACGGCGAAATCCCTTATGCAGTGAGATCGGGATCGTTTTGGTATTTTGCCGATTCCGTCTTTAGCTTCAACTCCGAGGGCGATCGCTCAATCGTATTCGCGGATCTGCTTCACGAAATTCTGAACCAGCCGCATCCGCGCGAGCGCCGGGCGCTGGTCCGCATCGAAGACGTCAGCGCTGACAGCAACCCTGCGGACCTTCGCCGCGTTGCCGATGTTCTTAGCCGACGGGGCATTCCGTTCCAGGTCGCGCTCATTCCCATTTACAAGGATCCCGCGCGCCGCCTTGAACTTTATCTGTCTGACCGGCCCGAAGTCGTTCAAGCGCTTCGCTACATGATTGCGCGCGGTGGGTCGATCGTGCTCCACGGCGTAACCCACCAGCTTAACGGAGTCAGCGCAGACGACTTTGAATTTTGGGACGCGCTAAACGCAAAGCCGACCTCCGATAGTTCGGCTGAGGCAATTGCGCACAAGCTCGAGGCCGCGTTGGACGAGTGTTTCCGTGTCGGGCTGTATCCAATCGCCTGGGAGACCCCACACTACACGGCCTCCCTCGCGCATTACCGTTCACTAGCCAGAGTATTCACTCATGCGTATGAGCGGCGAATGGTAGTCGATCAGAGCGGTACCGAACAGTTCTTCCCCTACGAAGCCGAAGACTTCATTGGTCAGTCGATCATTCCGGAGAATCTCGGCTACGTGAATGGCGAAGATCCAGATCCTGAGAAGATCGTTGAAGGGGCCGGCCGCCTGCTGGCTGTGCGTGATCCGATCGCGTCGTTCTTCTTCCACCCCTATCTCGAGAGCAGCTACCTGGAGACTGCGACCGATGGCCTACGGCGACAGGGTTATCAGTTCATTTCGGCGAAGCAGTTCGGGTGCGCGCTGTCGCTTGGAGACTATGCGGTGGCGACTTCGCCGCGCTCGATCGACTCGTCGCCGGCTCATCGATACCTTCGCCGTGTATCGCTCGACTCCTCCGGTCGTGAGCTCGAACATTTTGACAAAGTCGAGCGCGGCCAGACGATCACACAACGCCTCGAACCGGCTCTAGGAGGCGTGTTCGCGGTTCAAGGAGTGGCGCGCGCGCCTGTCGAACGACCTTCGCCCAGCCTTTTGGAGAACGCGCGGGCTTGGCTGGCCGACAAGGACGTTAACTCTCTTCCGGCCGCGCGAGTTCGGGCGCGTCGAGCCTTGCTTCTAGCACCGCCGTCGTCGGACGCAGATCGCGACATCGCAGGCTTCCAGTCTCTGCTGGACGTTTACGGCGTACCTTTCGCGCGCTTCTGCCCTTCGACGCCCCACGCAGGTGCAACTGAAGGTCTATCAAGTCAGCTGCGCGACGATACTGTGTTGATCGTTCCTCGGGCTGCAGCCGTGAGTCTCAGCGAGCCGGATCAAGACGCGCTTATCGACTGGATCGAGCGCGGCGGGCACGCTGTCATCGAAGGTCGCTCGGAGCTGGCCGAGCGACTCGGCTTTGTTTTTCACTCTGGGGCGGTCAGGGTGTCGCACGCGCGCGACCTTCTCTTTTCCGATTCCGAGATCACCTGGGCTCGCGCAGCGGAGGTCGATCGATTCGAACCGCCGCCCGTCAACACGGCTCTCGTCGAAGATAGCGAAAGCAAAACCCTGCTCGCTGTTGCGTCACGTGAAGGCGACGGGCTGATCATTTATTTCGCAACCGATCTCGACCCGGATACGGGGCTCGGTTATGCGCGATACCCATTCGCATTTGAGCATCTAAGCCGGCGCTTTGGGCTCGCCCCACCTCTGACTGCGTCGGGCGCGGAGTTCTACTTCGATCCGGGCTTTCGCGAACAGGCCCAGATCGAAAAGCTCGTTGCCTCGTGGCAGCGGGACGGGATTCGTGCAGTTTACGCAGCAGCATGGCACTTCTACCCAAAGTGGAGCTATGACTACGATCGACTGATCCGGCTGTGTCACGAACGAGGTATAGCTGTCTACGCCTGGTTCGAGCTGCCACAGGTATCCGAAAAGTTCTGGGACGAACATCCGGAATGGCGCGAGAAAACGACGAGCGGTCAGGACACTGACGCCGGTTGGCGAAAGATGATGAACCTCGCCAACGACGACTGCCGCGCGCGTGCGCTCGACTTCGTCGCCAATTTGATCGAGTCGCATGACTGGGATGGCGTGAACATCGCCGAGCTTGGCTTCGATACGAACGGACTCGCGGACGCTGCCGCCTATGCGCCGATGAACGCTGACGTGCGGGCGCGATTTCAGAAGGAGGCAAGCTTCGACCCGAAGCTTCTTTTCGATCGGCTCTCGCCCTACTACTGGCAGAAGAACGCGGACGCGCTCGGGCGATGGAGCACGTTTCGTTCGACTCTGGTTCGAGACTGGCTCATATCGGTGCTTGACCGTCTTGATGAAATCAGGAAGGGGAAACAGCTCGATGTCATCTGCACGGCGCTGGACAGCATTCATAACCAGCGGGTCACCGAGAAGACGGGCGCCGACATCCGAGACGTGATTGCGTTGATGGAGCGCTACGACTTTACGCTGCAGGTTGAGGACCCGGCCGAGAGATGGGGGAGCTCTCCGACTCGTTACCAGGAATTTGGCGAGACCTATCGCAAGCTTGTCAGAGACCGATCGCGGCTGATGTTTGATATCAACGTGGTGCGGGATCGACTTCGCGGAGCGGGTCCAACTGACCTGATGTCGGGAACGGAACTGGCTCTGGCAGCGGCATCTGCGGTACACGCCGGAAACGGACGAGTGGCCATCTACAGCGAAGCTAGTGTTCGTTCCGAAGATCGGGCGTTGCTGCCGACGGTGCTGGGAAGCGCGGCCCGGTTGAGCGCAACAGACCCAGCGGCAGTTGCGATTAACAAAACCGTTCGTGTACAGCTTGGCGCGGATCAGATTGGTATTCGGAACGACACCAACACAGTAGAAGGCAGCACGAACGAGTTCTCGCCGGTGCTCGACGGAGAGCGCTGGCTGTGCGGCAACAACGGCGAAATCATCGTCCCGGCGGGAGAGCATAGAATCGGCGGGCCAACGCGACATGAGAGCTTCACCGACCGGCTCGGAATTGGGGTCCGGGTCAAAGACATCTCCGCAGATGTTAACCGTGTTGAACACACTTCTCTTGGAGTTGCAATAGGCTACTCATCCCCGAGGCGGTCGTGGGTCACGGTAGCTCGCGAGCCGCGCGCTGTTCTCCTCGACGGTCATTCGATCAGCCCCTCCCTGCATAACGCCGGATCCGGCTGGCTGGTAGAGCTTCCGGCTGGACATCACGTTGTTGAGATCGAAGATGCAACAGTCGCGTCCGCCGCCATCGATATTGCAAGCGTGCTCTCTTCGCGTTCGATAGTCTGGGTCGGCGAGCGGTTTGTGCTCTTCCTTGTCGGGCTATACACGGTGGTATGGGTACGCAGGTCGATTAGGAGCCTGGCATCACTAAAATCTTACAGCAAGGACACAGCGGCGCGAGCTATACCTCCACTTGATTCGGTTTTTCGCACGGCGTTGCTCTCAGATCCAGCAGAAGACGTAAACCCACCAATCCCACATGAGCAGCAGCCAGCCACTTTGGAGAACGAACCCGAGCTAGTTGGAGCGGGCGAGGTGATCGACTGATGCACACTCTGGTCGACGCAGCGTTCGTGCTCAGCGTTGTGCTGATCTGGTTTATGTTGGTCTACCAATTCCTGCTGTGCGTGCTTGGATTTGTCTACAGTCACCGTGCCAGGAGCGAACGGCGGAGGCTCACTGAAGCATCGATTGAGCTGCCGAACATCTCGCTGCTTATTCCGGCTCACAACGAAGAGCTGGTACTCGATCGCACGCTGGCCGCTATGAGCAAGCTCGACTATCCGCGCGACCGACTCGAGATCCTCATAATCGATGACGCGAGCACCGATCGGACGGGTCATATTGCTGACTGGTGGGCAGAGCGCCGTCCGCACTTTCGAGTCCTTCACCTGCGGGGAGATGAGCGCGTCGGCGGGAAGTCATCGGCGCTCAACCGCGGGCTTGCGACAGCAAGCTTCGAGAACATCGCCGTGTATGACGCGGACAATACTCCCGAGCCCGGCGCGCTTCGGGAGCTGGCCGGTCAGCTCGCCGCTAACCCGGATGTCGGTGCAGTGATCGGCACATTCAGAACAGTGAACCGCAACAAAAACGTTCTCACTCGGATGATCAGCATCGAAGGCCTCAGCTATCAGTGGATCGTGCAGGCGGGCCGTTGGATGTTGCTCCGGGTTTGCACATTGCCGGGCACAAATCTGTTGATACGCCGCTCAATCCTCGACTCGCTTGGGGGATGGGACGAGCAAGCGCTGACGGAAGACGCGGAGCTGTCTATGCAAATCTACGAGCTGGGTTACACGATCAAGTATGTGCCGTACGCGGTCACCTGGGAGCAGGAGCCCGAGCGGCTGAGCACTTGGTTCCGCCAACGCAGCCGGTGGGTGCGCGGCAACAACTACGCGTTGATGAAACACGCACGTCGGCTGCTCAAGATCAGGCCGCGCAGGCTGGGGCTCGAGCTGCTATACACGATGAGTCTGTACTACATCTTCTTTGCGGCGATCGTGCTGTCCGACATTCTTTTCCTGCTCGCAGTTGCAGGCTTGGTCAGGCTCGATCTGCCGGGCCCGTACAATGAAGTATGGTTGCTCGCATTTGCGTTGTTCTGCGCTGAGGTAACGCTGGCATTGTCGAGAGAAGAGGGCGAGGACGCGCTGCTAAACATCGTCCTTGTGGTCCTGTCCTATTTCACCTATTGCCAGTTGTGGATTCCAGTAGTCTGCAAGGGATTCTACGACGATTTTGTGAAGAGGAAGGCGCGAGTGTGGGCAAAGACGGAAAGGTTCGAGGTGAGCTCATGAGGATCAAATGGTTCAACGCCCGATGGCTTGTGCCGGCGGCGGTGATCCTGCTTGGCTTATCTTCTCCTGCTCGAGCTCAGGCGCCGGCCGGGATCGACGCGGGTAGCCTTACTCGCTGGCCGCCGTATGTTTACGACACGGAGACGCTCCAACGCGGCCGCATCGTTATGAGCCTTGTCAACGGCCGCAGCTCGACAGGCGACCGCCTGCGCAACACCTCACTCTACACAGGACTTGAAGTCGGACTGACCGATCGCCTGCTGCTTGCCGTTGCGGGTTCCACATCATTCTCGAACAGTGCCCCTACAAAGGTGGACGACGCCCTTGTTCACCTTCGTTATCGCTTCACCAATGAGACGACGAGGCGACCAGCGCTGGCCATCGCGGCGACGTTTCAGCGGCAGGCTTTCTTGAGCCATACCGGTATCTCGCCTTACGAAGCGCAGTTCTGTCTGATTTCGGAGAAGGCGGTGGCAGGCTTCGCGTTCTACGGGCAGGCCGGCTATACGACCCGCAATCAAGCCTTCGAGGGTTTGGGAATTCGACGCCCGATCGGCGAGCGGCTCACGGTTTCCGGCAACTACTCCTACCGTCACGGCAAACTGTTCGGCGAGAGGCCAAACGCTCTTTTGAAGTCACGCCCGACGAGCGCGGTCGCCTATGCGACGACATATTACGGAGTTTCGGACCGGCTGGGTCTGACTGCAGCAGTTGGTCGTAGCTTTCCTTCACATACCGACTTGGGCGGGTTCACGCGGTTTTTCTCGTTTGGCTTCGGATACGCTCTCAAGCGTTGACTTGCCAGCTTTAATTGAGGTGCGGTTGACAGAGTCGCGCAAAAACTTTCGGTAGACGCTCGATGAGACGAATCAAAGTAATCACGATCGTGGGCACGCGCCCCGAAGGAATTAAGATGGCTCCGGTCATTCGCGAGCTCAAGCGTCGCGCGGCCGTTTTTGAGCAGGTCATAGCCACAACTGCGCAGCACCGCGAGATGCTGGACCAGGTGCTTTCGATGTTCGGCCTCGAGCCCGACGTCGATCTCGGGCTGATGCAGCATGATCAGGACCTCATCTCATTCGCGTCTCGCGCCCTTTCGAGGCTGTCCGATCTTCTGAGAAATGTGTCGCCAGACGTAGTGCTCATTCAAGGCGACACTACCACGGTGCTGACTGCTGCACTCGCTGCCTCTTACCACGGCGTCTGCGTCGGGCATGTTGAGGCGGGCCTCCGTTCATTTGACCGCAGTGAGCCGTTTCCGGAAGAAATCAATCGGCGAGTTGCCGGTTGTCTTGCTGACTTTCACTTCGCCCCAACCGAGGGCGCGCGACTGAATTTGCTTCGCGAAGGCGTTGCGGATGACGACATCTTCGTCACCGGAAACACAATCGTTGACGCTCTGAGATCGGTTCCTCTTGAAGGTCCCATCGAGGACAAAGCATTAAATCAGATTGACTTTGGCTCACGGCGGATATTGCTGGTAACCGCCCATCGGCGCGAGAATCATGGTGCGCCGTTGCGCTCAATCTGCCGCGCGCTAAAGAGGTTAGCCCAGTGCTTCGATGACATCGAGATTGTCTATCCGGTTCATCTCAACCCGAACGTGAGCCTAGTCGTACAAGATGTACTCGATGGCACGGACCGGGTTCACCTGATCAAGCCTGTCTCGTATCATGACCTGCTGCGCTTGATGCATAGGTGTCATTTCATACTGACCGACTCAGGCGGGATACAGGAGGAAGCGCCATCGCTGGGCAAGCCGGTCCTTGTGCTCCGCCAAAGTACCGAGCGTCCCGAGTTGATCAAAGTGGGCGCTGGTAAACTCATAGGAACCGACACCATGAGAATCGTAGCCGAGGCAACCTCGCTTCTCAGTGACCCAGCGGAGTACCATCGGATGAGCAACGCAGGGAATCCATTCGGTGATGGCCATGCTGCCGAGAGGATTGTCTATCTGCTTGAGAAGCATCTGTACAAACGGAAAGGATGGGTTCCAGCCGCAGATCTCCGCTCTCACCGCCCAATGCCGTCTGAGCGGTCTGCGACCAGCCGCCTCCTTAATTACCAAGCGCCAAATGAGAGCGACACGACTCTGCCAGTGGACGCCGACCTCTGCAACATCACTGATTGAGCCGGCTTGATTATCGGCGTGACCAACACGGCGACCAGATCAACTGGACACAGCCGTCTTCGTGCCGGCTGATGAAGAAC
>DATFWM010000286.1:0-2153 GCA_035259295.1 Blastocatellia bacterium
GAACAAACGATCGGTTTTGGTCGAGATAATCCTCGAAATCCGGACCGGACGCAGCGACCTTCGTTTGTCCGGTCGATTCGGAGTTGGCCCAAATTGCGTAGAGCCGATCCGAATGGGCGTACGGCAGAGGTCGCAACAACACATCCTGCATCAAGCTTAACATTGCTGCGCTTGCACCAATCCCGATGCCGAGAGTTAAGATGGCCACGATCGCGAATCCGGGTTGCTTCCGCAACATGCGAAGACCGAATCGAATGTCGTCCCAAAATCCGGCGAACCGGTGACGCATTTTGTTCGCGCCGATCGGTAGCGGCGGCTGGCGCAAAGGCATTTTCACGCGTTTGAGCTGCGTGCTGAGTGAATCAGGCTGAACAAGCTCTTCTAATGCAAGTTGCTTCGCTTCTTCTTCAGACGCTCCTTCGCGCAGCGCTTTTTCAAATCGCTCCTCGAGATCTTGGGAAAGTTCCTCAACGATTTCCGCTTCGCTTTCCGGCGGAAAATTCAATTCCGCAATCGATTGTCGGATCTCGGCTTTGAAATCAGGCATATGCAATTCCGGTGATTCGCCCAACCGCTTCCACAAATTCGCGCCAGCCGTCGCGCTGTGCGGCCAGGATCTTTTTGCCCGCGGCCGTAAGTCGATAGTATCGGCGTCGGCGTTGCCCGGTCTTTTCCACCCAACGGCCGCGGATCCATCCCCTCGTCTCCAATCGGTAGAGCAGCGGGTAAAACGACGCAACGCTGAACCGCAGGGCGCCTCGCGAACGCAGGTCAATTAGCTGCCCGATTTCATAACCGTGGCGCGGCCGGTCCTCCAAGAGCGACAAAATTAACAGCTCGGCGCTTCCTTTCTTCAGCTCGCGGTCCGTGAGTTGAATCGCCATATGTTGTTATCACATATATCAACACAATCGCAAGTGTCAAGAAACTGATTGTCTTCGAATCAGGAAACCAGGAACTCAGGAAATAGAGGCGCTCGCCACGGCGAGCGCTTGTTCGACTCGCGTCGAAGCCGATAGGTCTGAGGGCGTGCCCCGCGCCTCGGATTCCCACAATAAACGCCGCGCTACGCTTTCAAAACCAGGCTTGAGCCCGCCTCTCAACCAGCTATTCTCGCAAGGTATGCAGCGTGACCATCAAGCTTGGTACTCTGACCGTCTCAACAGGCACATGGGCGTCGCAATTTACGGCAACTACGGTGCGCCCATCCTCGCCTTCCCCACTAGCATGGGCGACGAGTGGGAGCAGGAAGGTCAGGGTATGATTCGCACGCTCAGCCCTTACATTGACGCGGGACGCATCCGAATCTTCTGCATCAACGGCGTGCAGAGCGATTCGTTCAATAACAAAGGCGCGCATCCCTTCCACCGGAGCTGGATGCAGGCGCAATACGACGCCTATATAGCGAACGAAGTCTTCCCGTTCATCGACTCACAGTGCCAGACGCCGGGCATCGGGATTGCCACTCTGGGCGCATCGCTCGGCGCCTATCATGCGGCCAACACTCTTTTCAAGCATCCCGATCACGTGAAGCGCTGTTACGCGCTCTCCGGCGTTTACGACCTGCGGGACTCGATGGACGGAATGTACGACGACAACTTCTATTTCAATAACCCGGTCGACTATATGGCTAACATGAGTGACCCCTGGTTTCTCCATCAGTACGCGAGTTGCGACATCCGGCTCGTGACCGGCTGCGGTCCGTGGGAGAACAGCGGGCCGACCTACCGAATGTCTGAGATCCTCAGGAGCCGCGGCATCGCTCATCATCTGGACGATTGGGGTCCAGAGGGGGGGCACGAATGGCCCTACTGGCATCACCAAATGTGGGAATACGTGGGCCAGCACTACTAAAGAGACTGTTCGACTCGTTAGGCTTATTCATCATGGCAGGGAAAGTCACAGGCGGCTGCGCCTGCGGATCCATCCGCTACCAGCTACTCGACAAGCCAATGTTCGTTCACTGCTGTCACTGCGACGATTGCCAACGGCTGACGGGGAGCGCGTTCGTACTCAACGCGATCATCGAGACTCAGGCGATCAAGCTGCTCCGCGGCAAGCCGGTAGCCGTACCGGTGCCGCGCGAGAACGGTTCGCACGACATCTACCGCTGCCCTACGTGTCAAACTGCGCTCTGGAGCGACTACGGCCGG
>DATFWM010000287.1:0-4657 GCA_035259295.1 Blastocatellia bacterium
CAGCCTCCACGAACGCCGAGGCCTCCCAGAGCGCAAAGTCAGCCTCCGGAACAGACGCTGGTCGAGCCAGTCAGCGTCAAGCTTGGGCGCGGCGGCAAGCTTACGATCAGCAGCCCGGCGGGCGGCATCGCCATAAGCGGCTGGGACCGCGATGTGGTTCAGGCGAGCGCAACAGGCGAAACTGGCCCCGTGCCAATTGAAACGCAGACCACAGGCGATGCCGCGCATCCACGGTTGTTGTTGGTTGTGCCTGCCCCTTCAGCCCGACGCTACGCCAGAGAAGCCAAGCTCGACGTGAAAGTTCCGCGCTATGCTGATCTCGAAACGCTCGAGGGTTACCGTGGCGATATCGAGGTTTCCGATGTAGACGGAACGACACTGATCGACTTAGGCAGCGGGGACGTAAAGGCTACGCGGGTTGGGCCGCTCAAAGTCAGCAGGCGACACGGCGACATAACGGTAAAACAAGTGAAGGGCGATTTCACGGTTCGCAGCTTCCACGGCGACACAATCGTCGAAAACGTGAGCGGCCTGGTTGATCTGGCTACCACCAGCGGCAACCTGGCGGTGCGCAACGCCGGTGGCGATGTTCGAACTAACTCGATGTCCGGCAACATCGAGATTCGCTGCGCCAAAGGCCGCGCTGAAGCAAACAGCGCAAGCGGCTCGGTTACGCTGATCGGACTTGCCAGCGGAGTGGAAGCTTCAACCGTAAGCGGTAGCGTGATCTTCACCGGCACGATTTCCGACGGGGCCAATTACAGGCTCCGGTCATTTTCCGGCGAGGTAGAGATGAGGATACAGCACGATCCGCCGGGATTCACCGCAACAGTTTCAACCTATACCGGCGAGATCGAAACCGCCTTTCCCTTGAAGATTGAATCGCCGGTCCAAGGCGGGCCGATCAACCGGCGCTTGACGGGGACGTTCGGAAACGGAAAGGCGAAGCTCTTGCTCGACTCTTTTAGTGGCGCGGTGAAGATCGCTAAAGCTAGCGACGCCGCACTGAAGGAATGTAAGTAATCACGGGGAACACTGGGGTCACGGGGAAGACTAAACAAATACCAATCCAGTCCCGTGCTTCATGTGCCGCGTGGTTATCAATCAACTTTAGGAGGGGATTAGAATGAAGAAGAATCTGTTTGCATTACTGCTGGTCGCAACTGTGATCTTCACTGTTGCGGTTTCTGGCCTCAGCTCATCCGGGCAGCGTGAACGCTCTCGCGATCGCGACTCCGAAGATAGCGAGTTTTCCGAGAAGGATGAGTTTCATCAGACCTATCAGCTCTCGGCTGGGGCTCGCGTCGAAGTCCGCGGTATAAACGGCGCTGTCGAAATCGAAACCGCGCCCGGGAGCACGGCGGAGGTCAATGTCGTTCGCTCGGCCAGGACCCGCGAAGATCTGGAATTCCATAAGGTCCTCGTCGAACAGACCGCAACAAGCCTTGTTGTGCAAGGCGAAAAAGATCACTCGGGATCGAGTCGCGGTCACAACGTTCGTCAACACGTGACTCTCAGGCTCCCGCGTCAGGTTGACCTCGCTGTGAGCGGCATCAATGGCCGCGCCACAGTTGGCCAAATCGACGGGCCGGTGAAGCTGAGCGGCATCAACGGACGGGTCGAGGTTGCGCAGGCGATGGGTTATTCGGACATCTCCGGCATCAACGGGCAGGTGAAGATGACGATCTCGCAACTCGGAGAGCGCGGCATTCACGTCAGCGGAGTCAACGGTGGCGTTGAGTTGTTTTTCGCCGAAGACCTGAACGCCGATCTGGACGTCACCGGCATCAACGGAAGCGTCAACCCCGCAGTGGCGAACGTTACGGTTCTCGGCAAGATCGACCGGCAAAACTTCCACGCCAAGATCGGAGCGGGCGGCTCTCCGATAAAGGTGAGCGGCGTCAACGGACACGTCAAGCTTTCACGCGTTGGCGCTCCGGGCTAGAAGCACAGTTTCGTAGTACCGCCTTCAGGCGGGAGTTTGTAATCGCGCTCCAAGAACTCCGCCTGAAGGCGGTACTACGAAACCTACACGTTTTTGGAACAAAATACGGCCTGTTACGTCTAACGGAAGGACAGTTGAGGCGACTGTCCCTGCAGGAACCGAAGCGCTCGGTTGATCACATCGGGAGTCGTGAATTGGGATGAGCATCATTGCGCTCGTTCTGGCTGTGTCGTTCAGTTCGCTTCCTGCGCTTGGACAGGTTGCGGAGCCTGCAACTAAATCTTCAGACGGCAGCTCAAACGGCGCAAAGCCCAGCGGCTCACGCGATGTCGCGGTGCCTCCCGAAAAGGCCCAGCCGGTCCGCATCCCACGCTTCGAGAAGCCGCCAGTGATCGACGGCAAGCTCGACGACGACGCATGGAAGACAGCCGCTGTGTTGCGCGACTTCTATCAGACAACACCAGGCGACAACATCGCTCCCTCTTTTCCAACTCAAGTGCTGCTCGGCTATGACAGTAAGTTTTTGTACATAGCTTTCCGGGCAACGGACGAGCCCGGCAAAGTGCGCGCAACTGTCGCCAAGCGCGACGAAATATGGGACGACGATACAGTGCACGTCGTTCTCGACACCTATAACGATCAGCGCAAGGCTTATATTCTCGGCTTCAATCCGCTTGGCATTCAGGCAGATGGAATTCTGTCTGAAAGCGGAAGCGGCAGGCGTGAGGACTACAGCCTGGACATAGTGATGGAGTCAAAAGGCGCCTTGACCGAAGACGGCTATGTAGTTGAGGTTGCGATCCCGTTCAAGTCGCTGCGCTACGAAGCAGGCAAAGGAAAGCTCTGGGGATTCAACGCGGTTCGCCGGATCAGGCGTCTCGACAACGAGAGCGACTCCTGGATGCCCATCTCTCGAGACAAATCCGGCACGCTGAATCAAGAGGGACACATCACCGGCCTCGAGGGTATATCCACCGAGCGCACGCTGGAGATCATTCCGACTCTGACGCTTTCTGAAACGGGAAGGCGAGTCCGAACGTTGTCAGTTGCCGCGATCAATGCCGATCCGACGCTTCAAGACCCCGGACGCTTCGTGAACAAAGCGGTCAAGCCCGATCCCGGCCTGAATGTTAAGTTCGGCATCACCCCGACAATAACGCTGGATCTTACGTTCAACCCGGACTTCGCTCAGGTTGAAGCCGACCAACCGGTGCTCACCGCTAATCAGCGGTTCCCGATCTTCTTCTCCGAGAAGCGCCCTTTCTTTTTGGAAGGCGCGGACATCTTTCAGACCCCGCTTCAAGTCGTCCATACCCGGACGATCATTGATCCTGACTACGCGGTGAAGCTTACAGGAAAGCAAGGGCGTACGTCGTTCGGGTTGCTGTTGGCCTCGGATAATGCGCCCGGAAACTTCTCGGTAGAGGAGAGAAATGACCCGAACACGTTTGCCAGCATAGCGAGGTTCATCGACAAGAATGCGTACGTCGGGGTGTTGAGGTTGAAGCGCGACGTCGGCAAGGAGAACTCGCTGGGAATGATCGCGACCAGCTACAACTTCATCGAGAAACACAATCAGCTTGCGGGAGTTGATGGGCGATTCCGGCTGGATCCAAGGACGACGTTCAGTTTTCAGGTTCTCGGAGCCACCTCGCGTCGATATTTCTTCGACCCGGAAATTAATGACAGCGTTTACCGGACCGGGAACGCTATTGGCTACTCGTGGAATTATGAGACATCGGGTCGCCATGTTGGATATGGTTTCAGCGGGCAGGGCCGCACCCGAGATTATCGCGCGGATGTGGGATTCACCAGGCGCACGAATACCAACTACGAAGGTAATTTCTTTCGCTACAGCAGTGATCCGAAGCCCAAGGCAAAGCTGATTTCGTGGAGGTTCATCTTCGGTTCGGACATGAACTTTGACTGGCAAGGGCGAATGCAAAACCTCGGCAGCTTCTCGAACATCGGATTCGATCTGACCAAACAGACCTTCTTCAACGTCGGCTACAACGAATTCTACGAGCGGTTGTTTGAAGAAGAGTTCGGCGCAAAGCGAACCGCGGCGCACCCAGGCGCATTCTTTGGCAATGACCCCGAGCGTTCAACGCGTGGCAGATCGGTTCACGGTGTTTTTGGGACGAACTTCTCGAAGAAGGTATCCGGCTTCTTGTTCACAGGGCATCGATGGAATGTGTTCGACTTCGACTTCGGCGCGGGACCACGTTTTCCGCGCGTCAGCCCTGCGGCGCTTGCCGATCCGAGTGCGCCGCTCGATCCCGGTGCAGCCAACACTTTCGACGTCGAGGCCAACGTTGAATACAAACCGACCGCTGCGTTGCGCGCGTCGGTCGATTACAGCAGAAACAGATTCACGCGAAACGACACGGGTCGGATTGTGTTCATCGATAACATCTACTCGTTCAGGGCGACGTATCAGTTTACTCGTTTTGTGTTCGCTCGGGCGCGGTTGGATTACGACTCGCTGGCGTCCAGGGTGCGCGGACAGTATTTGTTCGGATGGACACCGAGTCCGGGAACAGCGCTTTACGTGGGATACAACGACGATATGAACTACAACGGATTTAGCCCGTTCACCGGCCTGCGCGAACCGGGTTTTCGGAGAAACGGACGCACCTTCTTTATCAAGACTTCGTATCTTTTCCGGCGCAGCATTTGAAACACTCGGATATTTTCAGATTTGAAATTTGA
>DATFWM010000288.1:0-7511 GCA_035259295.1 Blastocatellia bacterium
CTCAGCCGCCAATGGTCCACGCGCTCGCTCACGCGATGAACCAAGCTCTCGGCAACGTGGGAAGCACGGTATTCTACACTGATCCGGTCGAAGCCAATCCGGAAAACGGAACCGACTCGCTCAGGCAACTTGTTTCTGATATGAACGCCGGTCAGGTAGACATGCTGCTGATACTCGGCGGTAACCCAGTCTACAATGCTCCCGCTGATTTGGATTTCGCAAGCGCGATACGAAAAGTTCCACTCCGGATTCATCTGAGCCTGTACAAAGACGAAACGTCCGAGTTGTGTCAGTGGCACATTCCCGAATCTCATTATCTGGAATCCTGGAGCGACACCCGCGCCTACGACGGGACAGCTTCGATCATTCAGCCACTCATTGCGCCGCTTTATTCCGGAAAGACCGCGCACGAGGTACTTGCGGCCTTCTTGAATGAGCCCGAGCGGTCAAGCTACGACATCGTTCGCGATTATTGGAAGAAGCGGTTTGATGTCGGAGGGCAGGAGCCTGCAGGCAAATCGGCCCCTCCTCAGGTCGGAGGTCTGACTCAAAAGTCGACGGCGCCACCGCAGCCCGTACCGAGCGCGTCGTCGCCGCAGTCAGCGGTGGGTTTCGAGCAGTTCTGGCGGAGATCCCTGCACGACGGCTTTCTGGCGAACACAGCTTTTCAACCAAAGACTCTTACCTTGAGGTCTGACTGGTCGGCTTCTCTTTCCAACGCGCAATCCCCAACTGCCAACCCCCAGCTTGAGATAGTCTTTCGTGCGGACCCAACGATCCATGATGGAGAGTTCTCAAACAACGGGTGGCTCCAAGAATTGCCCAAGCCTCTTAGCAAGCTCACTTGGGACAATGCGGCGATTGTGAGCCCCGCTACTGCGGCATCACTCGGTCTTGGGAAGAACGTCAACGGTCTCGCCACAAATCCATTTAGCAGAATTGGAGGCGAGATAATCGCCGACCAAGTTGAGCTGCGATATCAAGGTCGGAAAGTCATCGCGCCGGTGTTCATTCAGCCTGGCCAGCCGGATAGCGTCGTCACCGTTCATCTTGGTTATGGAAGAACAAGCGCGGGCCGGATAGGGGAGAACGCCGGGTTCAACGCTTATGCGATTCGCACCTCGGACGCGCCATGGTTCGGATCGGGGCTTGAAGTCGTCAAAACCGGTGGAACGTATTCGCTGGCGACGACGCAGTCGCATCATTTGATCGACGCCGAAGCAGCGGGCGAGCGAGACGTCGTTCGGTCTGGCACGCTCGAAGAATTCAAGAAGCGCCCGAGCCTAGCGCCCGAACGTGTGGAAGAAGAATCGCAACCGAAACAGTCTCTGTATCCTGGATTCCGCCACGAAGGTTACGCGTGGGGGATGTCAATCGATTTGAGCTCGTGCATAGGCTGTACAGCCTGCGTGGTCGCTTGCGTCGCCGAGAACAACATCGCCGTCGTCGGCAAGGAACAGGTAGCGCGCTCCCGGGAGATGCATTGGTTGCGTGTGGACGCTTACTACAAAGGCGGCGAGATAAATCCTAAGACTTATTTTCAGCCTGTCCCGTGTCAGCAATGCGAGAACGCGCCCTGCGAAGTTGTCTGCCCGGTTGCTGCGACAGCTCACAGTGCTGAAGGCTTGAACGACATGACTTACAACCGCTGTGTTGGCACGCGCTATTGTTCGAACAACTGCCCGTACAAAGTTCGGCGATTTAATTTTCTGTTGTATCAGGATTTCTACACCGCGAGTCTTAAGATGATGCGCAACCCGGACGTGAGCGTTCGCAGCCGCGGCGTGATGGAGAAGTGCACTTACTGCGTGCAGCGAATTCAAAAAGCCAAGATCGATGCCGAGAAAGAAGATCGACTCGTTCGAGACGGCGAGATCACACCCGCGTGCGCGCAGGCGTGCCCGACCGAAGCGATTGTCTTCGGTGACATCAATGATCCAGATAGCCGCGTCTCGAAGCTCAAGCGACAGGAACGCAATTACAGTCTGGTTGGTGAACTGAACACGAAGCCACGCACGACCTATCTGGCCGCTGTGCGAAATCCAAATGCGGAATTGGAGGTTTAGCATGTAGGGCGATAACTCAATGCAAGATCGCGTACAAGACTCGGTCAGCGATAGCACAATCACTCCTCCGTCGGTTGTCGGGGCAGGGCAGACGTTCGCGTCGGTCACCGACAAGATCAGCTCGATCGCGCTGGCGCGGCGCACTCCGATGGGCTGGTTTCTCGGCGCGGGAGTGTCATTTCTGCTCACGATGCTGCTGATGTACACGATCGGATATCTGGTGCTGACCGGGATCGGAATCTGGGGCAATAACATACCGGTTGGATGGGCATTCGACATAATCAACTTCGTCTGGTGGATCGGGATCGGGCACGCAGGGACTTTGATCTCGGCGATACTGTTGCTGTTACGCCAGCAGTGGCGGACCTCGATCAATCGCTTCGCCGAAGCGATGACGTTGTTCGCGGTTGCATGTGCGGGCCTCTTTCCGTTGTTGCACACCGGGCGGCCGTGGCTGGCCTATTGGCTGTTTCCTTACCCGAGCACGATGGGTGTGTGGCCCCAGTTCAGGAGTCCGCTGATCTGGGACGTGTTCGCGGTTTCGACCTACGCCACAGTTTCAGCCTTGTTCTGGTTTGTTGGATTGATACCCGATCTGGCTACGCTGCGTGATCGAGCGCGGAGGAAGGCGGCGAAAATAATCTACGGGATGTTGGCAATGGGCTGGCGTGGATCGGCGCGCCACTGGCACCGCTACGAGACGGCATATCTTTTGCTCGCGGGGCTCGCTACGCCGCTGGTCGTTTCGGTTCATACAGTAGTGAGCTTCGACTTCGCGGTGGGAATCATTCCGGGATGGCACACGACTGTGTTTCCACCTTATTTCGTAGCGGGAGCGATTTATTCAGGCTTTGCTATGGTGATGACATTGGCTATCCCGCTCAGGAAGTTTTACGGATTGCAAGATTTCATTACGATGCGCCATCTACGAAACATGGCCAAGATCATGCTGGCAACGGGATTGATAGTCGGCTACGGCTACATGATCGAAACGTTCACCGCATGGTACAGCGCGAACACATATGAAGAATTCATGATGAAGAATCGAATGACCGGGCCCTATGCATCGGTCTACTGGTCGTTGATCCTGTGCAACATCTTGATCCCACAGATTCTCTGGTGGAAGAAGGCGCGCGGAAACGTGGCTCTGCTGTTTGTGGTATCGATCGTTGTTAACGTTGGAATGTGGTTGGAGCGATTCGTCATCATTGTCACCAGTCTGCATCGCGATTTCTTGCCGTCGTCGTGGGCGATGTACAACCCGACTTTTTGGGACTTCTCGATGTTCGTTGGCACGATCGGGCTGTTCTTGAGCCTGCTGTTCCTGTTCATACGGTTCTTGCCGATGATTTCCATATTCGAAATGAGAACTATTCTTCCCCAGGCAGAAGTTCACGAAGCAGCCGATTGAGATGGAGTGAGCCGATGAGCCCGAGTTCGAGACTTTATGGTGTAATCGCAGAATTTGAGGAACCGACGGCGTTGGTGCACGCGGCGCGGCGCGCGCGCGAAGAAGGTTACCAAAAGATGGATGCATACTCGCCGTTTCCGATAGAGGCACTGGACGAAGCACTCGCAATTAGACACACGAGGCTTCCACTGATTGTGTTGATAGGTGGATTAATCGGGTGCGTTGGCGGTTTCTTTCTTTGCTATTGGGTTTCGACGACAGTTTATCCGCTCAACATCGGCGGGCGGCCCTTGAACAGTTGGCCGGCGTTCATACCGGTGACATTCGAGTGCACGATATTGTTGGCGGCACTCTCGGCTGTGCTAGGGATGCTGGCCCTCAACGGCTTGCCGCAGCCTTATCATCCGGTTTTCAACGTTCCAAGCTTCGATCAGGCGAGTCGGAATCGATTCTTTCTATGTATTGAGGCGAGCGATCCTAAGTTTGATTTGCAAGCGACACGCAAGTTCTTGGAAAGGCTCGGCGCAACGGAGGTGAGCGACGTTGAGTTTTAGCGAAGTCAACCACAAAGGCACTAAGACACGAAGAGTCACAAAGAAACTTCGTGCTGCTTTGTGGCTTTGTGTCTTTGTGGTTTATCTGTCCGGTTGCAGGCAGGACATGCACGATCAGCCTAAGTACCGGCCGCTGAGACCAATCGATCCGATCGGCTCGATCAACGACGGGCGATCTGCTCGGCCGCAAGTGGACGGCACCGTCGCGCGAGATCACTTGAGGGATGATGTTGAGTTTTTTACTGGCAAGCTCCCAGTAGCGCAGGCCGCCGCCGGCAGCAGCTCCGCGCAGGTTGCGGCGAGAGCCCAAACCGCGGCGGCCCAAGAAGCAAAGCAGGCAGGAGTCACTCCCCCAGCCTATCAGGGGTTCGTCACCGAGTTCCCGATGCCCATCACTGCAGCCGATCTTAACCGAGGGCAGGAGCGATTCAACATCTACTGCTCGGTTTGTCACGGTCGATTGGGAGATGGATCGGGCATGATCGTCCGGCGAGGCTTCCGCAAGCCGCCTTCTTTTCATGACGAGCGATTGCGCAATGCGCCGGTCGGCTACATCTTCGACGTCGAGAGCAACGGTTTCGGCGCGATGCCTGATTACGCAACGCAAATTCCGCCCGAAGATCGATGGCGCATCATTGCCTACATTCGCGCGCTGCAGCTAAGCCAGCGAGCGACGCTCGCAGAGGTGCCGGAGAGTGAGCGGGACAAATTAAAGGTGGGAGGAGAACGTCAGCAATGATCGAGATCGAAAAGGCTCCTCCCGAAGTCGATCAGTTTCAGAGACGCGCGCTGATTGTCGGCGGCGGTGCGATGGCGGTGTGCGTTGTTGGAGCCGTTTTCGATCTAGATCAGTTCTTCCGCTCATACCTGCTGGCTTTCATTTTCTGGGTTGGCATCGCGCTTGGGTGCTTTGCGCTACTGATGGTGCAGCATATGTCGGGCGGGGCGTGGGGCCTGGTAATCAGACGATTGCTCGAATCCGCGACTCGGACGTTTCCGTTGCTTGCGCTGATGTTCTTGCCGGTTGCGTTCGGTGTGCGTTCCGTCTACAAGTGGGCGCGTCCGCCAGGCGGCGCGAACGAAGCTTTAACACACGCACTGGCTCACAAGGCGCCGTATTTGAACATACCATTCTTTCTTGGAAGAGCGGTGTTCTACTTCGCGGTATGGAACCTCGTGAGTTACTTCCTTAATAAGTGGTCGCTCGAACAAGATCGAACCGGGCGCCGACCGCTGACCACGAAGCTTCAATCATTGAGCGGCCCAGGACTGGTGCTATACGGACTGACGGTAACCTTTGCTTCTATCGATTGGGTGATGTCGCTCGAGCCGCAGTGGTTCTCGACGATGTTCGGGATATTGGTGATGGGCGGGCAGGGCTTGTCGGCGATGGCGTTTGTCATCGCCGTCATCGTGCTGCTGTCGCAATACAAACCGCTCTCCGAAGTTGTGCGGCGTTCTCACCTGCACGACCTCGGCAAGTTGATGCTCGCGTTCTTGATGCTGTGGACCTACTTCGGGTTCTCACAGTTTTTGATCATCTGGTCGGGGAATCTGCCTGACGAGATTCCGTGGTACGTGCGACGGCTGCAGACGCCGTGGAGGTGGGTCGGGCTTGCGCTGATCGTGTTCCAGTTTGCGCTGCCATTTGTGTTGTTGTTGTCGCGTGACATCAAGCGCAACGCTCGCACGCTTGTGATGGTTGCAAGCACGATCATCGTGATGCGCCTTGTTGATGTTATATGGCTGACTGAGCCGGAGCTTCATGAGGGTGCATTTCGGATTCATTGGATGGACATCGTTATGCCGATCGCGCTGGGCGGATTGTGGCTGGCGTTCTTTGCTTATCAGCTCAAGACCAGGCCGCTGCTGCCGATCGGCGATCCTTTTTTGGAGACGGCGCTGGCGTATGCTGAGCGACACGAGCCGGCGGCGAGTCCGAAGTTTGAGCCTTGAGGTAGCATAGACTTCAGTCTGTCCGCCGATGCATACAGACTAAGTCTGTGCTACCTGCGCGCTGAATCAAATGGCGAACGACGACAAAAAGGAAACCACACCCGCGCATGTAAACGAGGAATACTCAGGTCATGAAGTCAGCGAGCTGAAGATCGGACCCATCGTCTGGTTCTTGATCGGACTAGCAGTTGCCACGGTCGTCATCAGTTTGCTGGTGGTTGGTTTGTTCGACGCATTCGAGAGCCGCGAAGAGAAGTCGAAAGCCGCGACCTCGCCGCTGTCGAGCGAGCGGCAGAAGCTTCCCCCCGAGCCGCGGCTCCAGCTCGCGCCCTCGACCGAGGAACAAGTGGAGCGGAAGCTGCCGCCGGACGTCAAGCGGGACAGCCCGTTTCAGGAGATGCAGCGCTTGCGAGAGGAAGAGAACGAGATGCTGAGCAGCTACGGCTGGGTGGATGAAAAGGCGGGTGTAGTAAGAATTCCAATTGAAGAAGCGAAGAAGCGGCTGTTGGAGAAGGGAATTCAGACGAGGAAGAGGTGAGATCGAAGGAATGACTTGCAAATCCCGTAGGGATGAAATGTTTATAGCAACGGATCGCTCCACGAGCACAAGCTCCGGAGGAGCGGAATGTTCCCGACGTTGGCGTGCAATGTTCGAACGACCTAAGCGCGAATCGGCACATTTCACTCCTACGGAGTTCGTCTCCTCGGGGCGCGCTATCTATAAACATTTCACTCCTACGGAGTTCATACGTGGCGGTCACGATGCTTCGTGGAAGGCGTACCGACCGCGTTTGCGACACATTGGGCACGCGCTGAACGTTTTGCTCTTCACTTTTTGCTTGTGCGTTGCAGCCTACGCGCAGAATTGGGGTCAGTCACCGCCGCCGCTGAGCAGCGAAGACCCGGCGGCAGCCAAACTTCGAATGCTCGAGAATGTTGGGATCGATCAACAACTCGGCGAGCAGCTCCCTCTCGATCTGACGTTTCGAGATGAGAGCGGAGCAAGCGTGCGCATCGGCGACTACTTTGGCAAGCGACCCGTCGTGCTCGCGCTCGTCTACTACTCTTGTCCGATGCTTTGCAATCAGGTGCTTAACGGGATGACCAGCGCCCTCGATGTATTGTCCTTCGATATTGGCAAGGAGTTCGAAGTCGTCACGGTGAGCTTCGATCCGCGCGAGACACCGGAAGTCGCACGAAACAAGAAGGAAACGTATCTGCAATGGTACAAGCGTCCGAGCGCCGCGAAGGGATGGCACTTCTTGACCGGAGACAAACCGGCGATAGATAAGCTAACCCAAGCCGCCGGATTTCACTTCAGGTTCGACCCGGCTACCAATCAGTTCATTCACGCAAGTGGAATCATGATCGCAACGCCTGAAGGCAAGCTCGCCAGGTATTTCTACGGCATCGAATATGCACCCAAAGACCTGCGACTCGGATTGGTCGAGGCGTCCGGCAACAAGATCGGCAACTCTGTCGATCGGCTTCTTTTGTATTGCTATCACTACGACCCGGCGGCGG
>DATFWM010000289.1:0-2943 GCA_035259295.1 Blastocatellia bacterium
GAGACCAAGCGTGATGAGAATCGCAAACTTATGCAGACCGAGCCGCCGCCTCATATTGCTCATCCGTTCCTTGCTGTGCGAGCTGGGTGTTACTCCACTGGTACGGAGAACTTCAACGCGCGCCAGTATACATTTCGGTAGTTCAGAGTTCAACCTTTAGGTTGCGCAAGCTAAAGCTTGATCCCAGAACTTTAATCGTTCTTCTTCTTGCCGAAAAGCCCTTTGATCTTGTTGACCGCCCCGCCTACCGCGTTGGCGGCGTCTCCAATCTTGCTTGCCTTATCCTTGCCGTCCGTTTTCTTCTCTTCTTTTCTGACTTCTTTCTTGGCGACGTCCCTGCCGGAGTCGGACCTTTGCTCGCGTTTGGAGGCCGAACCCTTTTCACGTTGTGATTCGCCGGAACTAGCTTTGTCTCCGGAAGAGCGGTCGCCAGCGGACGCATCGCCCGCCTGAGCAGCGCCGCTGTTGCGAGAGCGTGCGGACTTGCCGCCGCTCGAATCGCCGCCCGCGTTCGCGTTGTTGGATTGCGAGCCTGCCGAAATCGGCGCGCCAAGCTGACTGGGAACCTCCACCGCCTGCTGAGGAGGTTGAGCTGGAGCGGAGTCGGTTTGTGTCGGTGTGACCGGCTGCGTAACGGTTGCAGGTTTAGTCGGCTTGCCTCCGCCTCCAAGCAGCACAAGCGGCAAGGCGATTAACACCACCAGCGCAGCTCCGGCCCCAGCGTAATGTTTCCAATTCAGCTTGCTCAGGAAGGAAGGCGCCGCTTGCGCCGCAGCTTGCCCCGACGGATAGTAGGCTGGCGCAGCCTGCGCGTAAGCAGTCATCACGTCACCAGCCCCAAGCCGCGTCCCTTTCAACTCGCCGGCGTCGGCGGCAAGTCGCGTGCCTTTGATCTCACCCGATGACGGGGTTCCCACTGGGATGTCCAAGACCGTTGCGGGCGCGGCATAAACACCGGGGCGCGGCTGCGTGACGGCAAACGCAGCGGTTATACCATTGGTCAGCGCCCCGCGCATATCAGCCGCGCTTTGATAGCGCGCCTCGCGCTTCTTTGCAAGCGAGCGCATGATCGCCTGCTCGACCGGAAGCGGAATGTGCGGCGCGAAAGTTCTAGGCGGCGTCGGCGCGTCCTCGATCTGGCTTCGCATCAACTCATACTCGCTGGTGCTGTTGAACGGGACGCGACCGGTCAGCATTTCGTAAAGCAGAATGCCGAGCGAATAGATGTCCGAGCGAGCATCGGTCTCCTCGCCGCGAACCTGTTCGGGCGACATGTATTCGACGGTGCCGATCAGGTGTCCGGCGCGCGTCAGCCGATCCGTGCCGAGCACCCGTGCGATGCCGAAATCCATCACCTTGATTGAGCCGGAGTCGGTCAGCATCATATTGGCCGGTTTTATGTCGCGGTGAACGATGCCCATTTTGTGCGCGTGATCGATTCCTTCCAGCGCGTGACAGAACAACTCGACCGCGCGGTCGCAAGGCATCGCGCCCTGCCGCTTGATCACCGCGTCGAGGGTCTCGCCGCGGACGAACTCCATAACCATGAAGAAGTCGTTCCCCTGACGGAAGAAGCTGTGAAGCGTCGCGACGTTCGGATGATTGAGCTTGGCGAGCGTGACCGCCTCGGAGCGGAACCGCTCGACTACGTTCGCCTGGCTTGCCAGCTCGGGCCGCAACATCTTTATTGCGACCTCCCGTTCGAGCATCAGGTCCACGCCTTTGAACACCGAGCCCATCCCACCTTCGCCGAGCTTGTCGACGATCTTATAGTTGCCAACTACACTGCCGATCATTTGTACCACCTCACGTATTGTTCAGAGTCGAACTTTGCGGTACGCTGAACTATTGACTGCTGCTGATCAGAGTTATGATCAGGTTAGATTCATTCTTTTGCCTGGTAGCCGGAGCGAAGTTGTAATTAGTCCCTTTGCCCGCCCCGACTCTCAGATGGAATGCACCGAACTGCGACCCCACGAAGCCGTTGATCTTCGCCTCCTTGATGTCACCGCGACTTGCCTCGAACGTGTGATTGCCATCATCGGCTTTGTAAGTTACATTGCTCTTGGTGACGAACAGCGATCCCTGGCACCACGAATTGAAGAACCCGTCGTGATCGTGATAAACGCGAAACGGCGCCCCACCGCCCCTCTGGATCGCCGCGCGCATCGAACGCTCGGCTGACAGGATGTCGCGATTGCCATAAAGCTGGGCGTAGCCGAGCAGCCCGTACGCCTGCGGCTTTGACGAATCAATGTTGATCGCCTGCTGCAAATAATTGATCGCGTTATAAGAGTTATTCGCTTGTATCGCCGCTACAGCCTTGTCGGTCAACTCGTCATAATCGGGCGCAGTCGGGACCGGCTTGCGCGCCGTGGATGTAGTGGCCGGAGCTTCTGTGGCTTTTGCGGTGATCGCGCCGATCAGCGCGTTGTTGCCCCCCGCTTCTTTAATCTCACGCGCGATCTGCGGAGTGATTGCGAAGCTCACCCCTCGCACTTCGACGAACTGCTCGACGCGGGCCACCGGAACGCCGCTTTGAAGCATTGTGATGATCTCAGCTTTAGACAGCGGTGCGCCGGCCGGAACTCCAGCGGCCGGTTTTGAGGGCGTTGTAGTATTCCCGCCCCCGCTAGTGGTCGAACTGCCGGTAGTCGAACTACTGGTTGCCCCGCGATAGTTTGCTCGTACGGCGTCGATGACTTCAGGTCGGGCGCCGGCTGAACGAAATTCCGATTCGACACCTGAGTTCATCTGGAAATCGACTCCTCGTTGCTCGATGTGCCCGACGACCTCGGTTGTCGGAAGAGCGTTCAACTGCACGACCTTCAACAGCGTGGTTTTGTCGTAAGGCCTCTTGGCTTGAGTCTCGGCTACTCTGGCAGCAATCGTCACCACTACGAACAAAGCGGAGACTACGACCACCAGTCGACGACGTTGTTT
>DATFWM010000290.1:0-2701 GCA_035259295.1 Blastocatellia bacterium
CTGAGAGTATCCGGCCCCGCTATGCCGTCCGCCGTCAACCTCTTGCTGCTTTGAAAGTCGATCAGCGCCGATTCGGTGGCGGGGCCAAAGTTTCCGTCCGCGTCTCCGACATTAAATCCCAACTCGTTCAGTTTTTGTTGAAGCTGGACCACAGCGGGTCCTTTCGATCCTTTTTGTAAAGTCATTTTATTCTCCTTAATGCGGCAAAACAGACAAATGGCCCAGAAGCGGCCAAAGAGGGCCGCGCGTACAAGTTAACCGGCACGGCCCTGAGCTACCGGAAATGCGTTCTGAACGATCTCCAGTATCTTGCGTAGCCCGGCTGGGATATCTCTGCCCAAGTGCACCCGAATCGCGCGACGGTGACGGCTCGCAAGCGATTGAAAATCGCCGAGCGCCTGCGCTTGCTTCAAAACGCCGAACGTGAACGGCTCCCCGGCTATCGGAACATCTACTACATTATCGGCGGTGACCTGAATGAACACCCCGCTCGGCAGCCCGCCTTTGTGAAGCTGGCCGGTCGAGTGCAAAAAGCGCGGGCCGTAGCCGGTTGTCGTCGCGACGTGAAGCGCATCCCGAAGATGCGTGCGAATGGCTTGAATCAGTTCTTCGTGCTCAGGCGTCTCCTGAATGTAATCGAGCATCGCGATGTAATCGCTCGCGTGTGCCCGACTGAGGTGCGCAGTGACAAAGCCATCGAGTGACTGGCCTGAGCCAAGCTCCGCAATCGTCTCCGCGTCGCAATAAGCTTTCAACCCGCGTCCTTCTGCGCCAATCTCTTGCTCGGGCAGTGAGCCCTTTCTCTTATATTCTTCGAGTAAGCGCTTTGTGTTGTCTTTGCTCTCTTGCACGTTTGGCTGATCGAACGCGTTGATTCCGATGATCGCTCCCGCAACGGCGGTCGCCATCTCCCACAGGTAAAACTCTTCACCCAAGTCGAGCAGGTCGGTGAGTCGTCTGCGCACGACCGGGTGTCCCACTGCCTCGAGCGCGCGCAGCTTGGTTTCCGTTTCAGAATCAGGCGAGCCGACGCCAATGTGAACGAACAATCGATCGTTGCCATAAACCGACGGCGAACCAAGCGGCTCTCCGGCAACAGGAATTATGCCTTTGCCTTCTTTGCCGGTGCTCTCGGCAATCAACTGCTCGATCCACAACCCGAGCGACGAAATCTCGGGCGCGATCGACAACGTCATCTTGTCGCGACCCGCGTTTGCGAGCGTCCCGAGTATCGTTCCCAGTCGCGCGGCAGGATTCTCTTCTGTCGGCACTGCTGGTGAGCAAGCGTGCAAGACTCGCTCGGCGCGGTCGAGGAGAGTCTTGAAGTCGAAGCCTTGCAACGCAGCAGGCACCATCCCGAAGTACGACAGCGCCGAGTAACGGCCGCCGATGTCCGGCGGGTTCAAAAAGACTCGACGGAAGTTGTCACCCGTCGCCATCTCTTCCATCAGCGTTCCGGGGTCGGTGATCGCGGCGAAGTTCTCGCCCGCGCGGTCGCCTTTGATCTCACGCACGCGATTGAAGAAATATTTGTAGAACATCAGCGGCTCGGTAGTAGTGCCGGATTTGCTCGCGACTATGAACAACGTGTGAGGAAGATCGACTTGCTCTTCGAAACTCTTTACCGTCGCAGGATCGGTGCTGTCGAGCACGTGCAATTCGGGGAAGCCCTGGCGATGGCCAAACGTACGGCGAAGGACTTCGGGGCAAAGACTGCTTCCGCCCATGCCTAGCAGCATCACGTGAGTGAAGCCGTCGTTTCGCACTCGCTCGCTGAAAGCCGCAAGTTCGTCAGCATGCTCGACCAGTTGTTCGACTACTGTAACCCAACCCAGGGCGTTGCGGATTATCTTCTGATGGGCCTCATCTTCCTTCCAAAGCGCTGGGTCTTTGCGCCAGATTCGCCGAATCCACTGTCCGCTCTCGGCTTTCTTGATCGCCTCCTTCACCACGTCGGCGTAAGAACTGAGGCTTGCGGTTTGCCGTTCAAGCACGCCGCTTGTGATCGCAGCTTTCTTCGCCTCGATGCTCTCGATCAATGTGTGAAACGAATCCATGAACGCCTTCACACCTTCGTCTTGAAGCTGCTGCGTGACTTGCTTGAGGTCGATTCCGATTTCGGCGAGTTGCTTGATCGTGTCCCTTGCCTGTTCAAGATTCTCTTCGACGCTCAATCGAACGCGGCCGTGATCGCGAAACGCGGTGAAGGTCGCCGGGGGCACGGTGTTGACCGTCTCCGGTCCGATCAGCTCTTCGACGTAATAAGTGTCTCGATAAGCGGGGTTCTTTGTTCCGGTGCTCGCCCACAGCGGGCGCTGAACTTGCGCGCCTTTTGCCCTGAGCTTTTCGAATCGCTCGCCGTGAAAGATTTCTTTGAAGCGCTGATACATCAGTTTGGCGTTGGCAATCGCAGCCTTGCCTAAAAGCGCGCCGAGCATTTGTTTTTCGCTGTCGTCATTTGATCGGCGGATGCGAAACTCAAGTTGATTGTCTATGGCCGTATCGATGCGGCTGACGAAGACGCTGGCGACCGACGCGATATAATGGACCGGTTGGCCGGCGTCGGTTCTTTTCTCCAGACCGCTAATGTAAGCTTCGGCAACCTGATCGTAGGTCTCCTGCGAGAAGATCAAAGTGACGTTGATGTTGATTCCTTCTGCAATCAAAGTCTCTATTGCGAGGATACCCTCGGGCGTGGCGG
>DATFWM010000291.1:0-3139 GCA_035259295.1 Blastocatellia bacterium
GATTCCGCCGAAGAGAATGCCGAAGAAAGCGGGGATCTGAGTGCTCATTGCCTGTCAGTCCCAGCTCGATTCGTCTAAAGGCAACCTCAGGTCTTGATGCGCGACAATGGCTTTGTATGAGTTCAGTTTCTTCGGACCTCATTCGCCAACAACGACGCGTCCGCCGACTTCGATTATGTTCGATTGACGAAGACGACACCCAATCATCATTGAAACCGCCTGCCCTCAGAATTGACAACAGCATGACAAAGCCGGAAACTTCCGAGTAAAGATAATTCGCGCTTTCTGGAGGACCATAATGAGACTTCTCCCGTGCTTGATTTGCTTTGCGGTATTGGCTGCCATCTTCGCCGCATCGATCATTACGCCCGAGGCGGAAACGTTTCGCCCGGTCGTTCGAGGCAAGCGAGGCGCGGTCGCCGCGGGCCAACCGCTAACTGCTGAAGCCGGAATGCGATTGCTTCAGCAAGGGGGCAATGCCGTCGACGCCGGTTGCGCCGCCATACTCGCTGGCTCGGTAATCGAGTTCTCACACTTCTCATTCGGCGGCGAAGTGCCGATCATAATTAAAACCGCAAGCGGATCGGTGAGTGTGATCAACGGTCAGGGCACCGCGCCACGACTCGCGACGCGCGAGTTCTTCCTCGAACGCGCGAAAAAGGGCGCACAGGAAAAAGGTCCGATCTACCGAGGTTCGCCCGAATACGTTTCAATCTCGGAAGGCGGTTCAAAGCCGGGACCGATTCCCTCATCGGGAATTCTCCCTGCGACGGTTCCGGGAGTGCTCGACGCAGTCGTGACCGCGCTTGATCGGTTCGGAACTAAATCGCTTGCCGAAGTTATCCAGCCGGCCATCGAGCTCGCAGATGGGTTCCCAATCGATGAGCTGCGGGTGAGTTATATCGAAAGGACGCGGAAGATTTTCGAGCAATGGCCCACGAGCGCGAAACTCTTCTTGCCCGGCGGACGCGTGCCCAAGCCCGGCGAGATATTCTCGCAGCCTGATCTGGCTCGCACGCTGCGCGAGATCGCTAAAGCGGAACAGTCGGCGTCATCGCGCGGGCGCCATGAAGCGTTGATGGCCGCGAGAGATCATTTCTACAAAGGCGCGGTCGCAAAGCGCATATCGGATTTTTGTGAGGCCAACGGCGGACTTCTGCGAGCGGGCGACTTCGCGGCGTTTCGCGCGAAGGTTGAAGAACCTGCCCACGCCTCGTATCGCGGTTATGAAGTTTACAAGACCGGGTTCTTTGCGCAGGGTCCGGTGATGCTCGAAATGTTGAACGTGCTGGAGAGCTACGACCTCCGCGCGATGAAACACAACTCTGCGGATTACATTCACACGCTGACCGAAACTATGAAGCTCGCGTTCGCCGATCGGGATCGTTATTACGGCGATCCTGACTTCGCGCGAGTGCCTGCGGCTGAGCTTCTGTCGAAGAACTACGGTGCGATGCGCAGGTCGCTGATCGATTCAAAGCATGCATCGCTCGAGCAGCGCCCCGGCGATCCTGCCAACAAGAAACCGCTGTTGGAGAGCGCGCCGCACCCCGCGCTCACGGGTGAATCGTCGGTCCCTGAAGCTGAGCGCGCTAACGACACCACCTGCGTTAACGTAATCGACAAAGACGGTAACTTGTTCAGCGCGACTCCGTCGGGCGCGTGGCTGCCGGCAGTGGTTGCCGGCGACACGGGCGTGCTGCTCGGCCAGCGGATGCAATCGTTCGTGCTCGAAGCCGGGCATCCAAACGTGCTTCAACCGGGCAAGCGACCGAGGATAACTCTTTCGCCGACGCTGGTGTTGAAGGACGGTAAGCCGTTTCTGGTGCTCTCCACTCCAGGGGGTGACAACCAGGACCAGTCATTGATTCAAGTGCTCCTGAACATCATCGAGTTCGGGATGAACGTGCAGGAGGCGGTCGAGGCTCCGCGATTTCAGACGCTTCACCTGGTCAGCTCATTCGACGATCATCGATTTAACCCCGGCGTGTTAAATCTCGAAGATCGAATTGCGAAACCAGTTCAAGGCGACCTCGCGTCGCGCGGTCACAAGGTTGAGATGCAACCGGCTTGGGGCAATCCTTCAGCGCCGACAGTGATAAGGTTCAACAGCGAGTCGGGAGTGATCGAGGCAGGCGCGGACCCGCGGCGCGGACGTTACGCGATTGCTTGGTGAGTAGATCTGACGCATCAAAGAGTACCGAGGCTGGACGATCCTATTCGCGATCGTCCTTATCCTCGGGCTCTTTCCGCCGATACACCTCGTAATTATCCAGGCTTTCTACCCGTTCGAAATTCTCTTCGAGCAATTCCATCAGCTCGACTTTGAATTGTTTCACCTGCTCTTCTTCAATCTGCAGTTCCTGCTTAACGATCAGCCAGCGAATGTCGCGCTCGCGCGCCAGTTCTCGAATCTCGTCTGCAGTGTATGGATCGACAGTGTAATCGAACATCAGCACCGGGAAGCGCGGGCGGCGTCCAGTCGCATAATAGAAAAGATCTTCGCCGGGAAGCATCAGGATCCCCTCGTCGCGCGGGATCTCGCGCTCGGCGTAGTTCACCAACTCTTCGAAACTGGCGATCCAATCGCCTCGCATTGAGAGGCCTCTCAGCTCTGTCAGCCTCGAATGCGCCATCGCGCCGTCAGAAAGATTCGCGTAATCCAGTCGCTCGTGCGACCAGGCGTAAGCAGCTCCAGCCATAAGCGTGGACGCGCTGATGAGGCAGGCGAGTGGAATTGTGGTCCAAGTGGCTCTCGATCTCCCAAGCGAGCTGATCGCGGCGATCACATTCGCAACCAGGATAATCCACAGCGGCCAGGTGGCGTAGGTCGAACCCCAGAGCTGTTGTGAAAGAAAGGCTCCTTGCACTGTAGCAAGCAGCACGAAGGGCATGACACTGGCTACCCCGCTACCCCTTCTAACACTCACAATCGCCAACACCAGCGAAACGACTATCACGAGCGGCCAAAGCCCAAGCAGCCGTTCCGCTCTCTCCGAAGGGTCATGTTCGACAAGCAGATAGATTGCGGGCCAGGCGAAAGGCGCCGACATCAACAAAGTTGAAAGCAGGGCTAACGCTCGCGAGGCGGAGCGGTTGAGCCACAGCATACAGCTTCCAACGGCAAACGGGATGATCG
>DATFWM010000292.1:0-4325 GCA_035259295.1 Blastocatellia bacterium
GGCACCGGTTCAATCTGTGCAGCGACCGCCGGATCAGAGCGATTCGACTCTTTCAAGACCCGTCGGGCTGGACGCCGAATTACACAGACAGCGGTGTGGACGCGAGCTATCAACCGATCTGTCTTGGCGCTTCTTACTTCCCTGTGCACGGTGCAACGAGTCTGTGAATCAGTTATTATCCTTCCGCGATGATTAAGACGATCGAATGGACCGATGAAGGCGTGGTGATGATCGACCAGCGACGCCTTCCGACCCACGAACTTTATCCAGTTTTCAAGACTGAAGAAGAAGTTGCAACGGCTATCGAGGAGATGGTCGTGCGAGGTGCGCCGGCGATCGGCGTTGCTGCTGCGATGGGAATCGCACTTGGTGTGAAGAACTCTGCTGCCTCGTCACTCGACCAGCTCGAACGAGACTTCCATCGAGTATGCGAGCGCCTTTCTGAAACGCGGCCTACGGCTGTCAACCTGTTCTGGGCTGTCGAGCGAATGCGCTGGGCTTTCAATCACGCCAAACGCGAAGGCGCTTCAGTTGCCGATATCAAAGTGCAGCTCGTGGCTGAGGCGCTGGACATTCATCGTGAAGACGTGGAAGCAAATCAGCGGATGGGAAGTTTCGGCGCGGAGCTCATTCCCGACACCGCCACCGTGCTGACCCACTGCAACGCCGGGGCGCTTGCGACCGCAGGATTCGGCACCGCGCTTGGCGTGATTCGCGCGGCGGTCGAGGCCGGCAAGCGAGTGCGCGTATTCGCCGACGAGACTCGACCGTTTCTTCAAGGCGCGCGCCTCACGGCGTGGGAGCTTGCAAAGGAAGGCATTCCGGTTACGCTTATTACCGACGGGATGGCCGGTCACTTCTTGAAGTCCGGCGAAATCGATTGTGCGATCGTCGGCGCCGATCGCATCGCAGCCAACGGAGACGTCGCCAACAAAATCGGCACTTACATGGTCGCGCTGGCGGCACACGAGAACAACGTTCCGTTCTATGTCGCGGCTCCTCTCTCGACGGTAGACCTGACGCTGAACTCCGGCGATCAGATCCCGATAGAGTCTCGCGGGGACAAAGAAGTCACTCACTTTCGAGGCGAGCCGATAGCGCCGGAAGGCGTGCAAGTGGCGAACCCGGCCTTCGATGTGACGCCGCATCGCTACGTCTCTGCGATCATCACAGACGCAGGCGTCGCGCGCGAACCTTACGACATGAACCTGAAGGCGCTCTTCGAAAACAGATAAATGCTCAGTCCACGATTTTGATGTGAAGCTCGCGCAACTGCTCTTCGGAAACTTCGCTGGGCGAGTCGATCATCAGGTCCATCGCGCTGGCAGTCTTGGGAAAAGCTATCACCTCCCGTATCGACTTCTCTCTTGCCAACAGCATAACAAGTCGATCAAACCCGATAGCCATTCCGCCGTGCGCGGGCGTGCCGTATTCCAGCGCGTCCATCAGAAATCCGAACTTTGAACGCGCCTCCTCTTCGCTCATTCCAAGCACTTTGAACACCCGCCGCTGCAGCTCTCGCGAGTGAATTCGTATCGAACCGCTGCTCAACTCAACTCCATTCAAAACCAGATCGTAAGCTTTAGCCATCACCGAGCCGGGATCGGTTTCTAGCTTTTCAAAGTCTTCCTCGCGCGGGCTGGTAAAGGGATGGTGCATCGGATAATAACGCCCATCTTCTTCGTGATACTCGAACATAGGAAAGTCGACGACCCAAAGGAAGTTGAACTTGTTGTGGTCGATCAAGTTTTCGCGCTCTGCTATCTCAGTCCTCAGAGCGCTGAGCGCAGCCGCTACAACCAAAGGTTTGCCGGCGACGATCAGCACGCAGTCGCCCGCCTTGGAACCGGCCCCAAGAGCCAGTTCCGCGACTTTCTCCTCGCCGAGCGATTTGGAAAGCGGCGAGTTTATCTCGCCTGCGGCCGCCATCTTGATCCATGCCATCCCGCCTGCCCCAAACCGCCGCGAAATCTCAGTCAGCTCATCCAGGGTCTTGCGGGAGTACTTCGCGCCGCCGGTGACGTTAATTGCTCTTACCTGCCCGCTTTCATCGAGGGCATTGCGATACGGTGTGAAATTCGTTGTGGCAAGTCTGTCCGACAGATCGACCAGCTCGAGCTCGAATCTCGTGTCGGGCTTGTCGGTTCCGAAGCGGCGGATCGCTTCTTGATAGCTCAACCGCGGAAAAGGAAGCTCGACCTTGACGTCGATCAAGCGCACCAGCTCAGCCATCAATGGCTCCATGACTTTGAAGATATCGTCGGGCCGGACGAAGCTCATCTCGACGTCAATCTGGGTGAATTCAGGCTGTCGATCGGCCCGCAGGTCTTCATCGCGGAAGCAATGCGCGAGCTGAAAGTATTTATCATAACCAGCGATCATCAGGAGCTGCTTGAAGATCTGAGGCGACTGAGGCAGCGCATAGAAGCGCCCTGGCTGCAGTCGGCTCGGCACAATGTAATCGCGAGCGCCCTCGGGCGTTGTCTTAATCAACATCGGAGTTTCGATCTCGTAAAACCCGTGCTCGTCAAGAAATCGGCGGACGGTGATCGCCGCGCGATGGCGCAGCCCGATGTTGTACTGCATCTTCTCGCGACGAAGGTCCAGATAGCGATACTTGAGTCGAACTTCCTCGCTGGGCTTGCCTGCGTCGATCTCGAACGGGGTGGTCTTCGCGTCGTTCAGTATGTACAACTCGAGCGCCTTGACCTCGATGCGACCGGACTTGATGTTCGGGTTCACCTTTTCCTTGTCGCGCATCAAGACCTTGCCGACCACGGCTATGACGTACTCGCTGCGCAGTTCCTTGGCTCGGCGGTGAGCATCGGCGTTCTTCTCTTCGTCGAACACAATCTGCACTATGCCCTCGCGGTCGCGGAGGTCTATAAAGGTGAGCGGGCCGAAGTCGCGGCGGCGGTGAACCCATCCCATAAGCTTGACCATTTCGCCCGCGTGTTCCGGACGCAAGTCGCCCGAGAAGTGGGTTCGTTTTAGGTTTCCGAGATTATCCAGAGTCGGCATACAAACTTCAGTTCTCTATTCACAATGACGCTCTTCTGCTAGATAAGCGTTCTTATACTCGACGTAGTGTTGCCAGTGCTCATTGATGCGGGCCACCTCTGCATCGGTTACCTCGCGACGAATCTTTGCCGGCGCACCCATAACCATCGACCGCGGCGGTATGACGGTGCCCGGCGTGACCAGCGAGCCCGCTGCGATGAAAGACTCTTCTTCAATCAGCACATCGTCCAAGACTATTGCTCCGATCCCGATCAGACATCGATCTTTTATTGTGCAGCCGTGAAGCGCCGCCGAGTGCCCGACGGTCACGCGGTCACCAATAAGCGTCGCGAACCGTCCTTGCGTGACGTGAATGACCGTGTTGTCCTGAATGTTAGTGCATTCGCCGATTCGGATGTGATAGCAGTCGCCGCGCAAGACGCAATTGAACCACACGCTAGAATGCGCGCCGATGTGAACATCGCCGATCACATGCGCGCCTTCGGCGATGAAAGCGGTCGGGGCTACGCGGGGAGTTACGCCTTTATACGGAATTATCATTGACCTGATTCCCGAACAGTCTCGCGGAACGCGTCATGCAGGACAAGAAGCGAGCCGTCTAAGGAAAGATTTGACGTTAGCATACGGTTCGGGACAGTCGCAAGTTGACACCCTGTTGCTGCTCGCTTAGATTCAACATTGATGCGCAGAGGCACAAAAGCGCGAATATTCTGCGCCTCTGTCGCTGTCTCATTGGCCGCGTTGGCCGGTTGCGGGAAGCCGTTCAACGTGAAAACGAAAGCGGGCTTGCCTCCATCTCACTACACGGTGAAGGCAACTGCAGGCAGCATCACAGTGGAAGCCCATGCGATAACCGACGAAGATTTTTTGTATGAAACGTTCGACGCGAACTTGATTCTGGCAGGAGTCTTGCCGGTGCGCGTGAGCCTGACGAATCCCGGAAAAGAGACCGTAGACCTGAAGAAGGCGCTTTTTGAAATTCGCCAACAGTCGGGCCGCCGCTTCGCATCGGTTAGCGCGCGCGCCGCTTTCAAAAGCTTGATTTCCTATTATGGGATATCGACTTATAGTAAGCACGGATACAAGGAGTCCTTGAACGACTTTTCGAGTTACGAGCTGGACATCGACTCGCCGCTGGCTGGTGCCAAGTCGCGAGAAGGACTGCGGTTCTTCCTGATGCCGAGTGAAGCGGCGGCTGGTGCAGGTTTGACGCTTGTGGTTAGCAGAGTCGGGCAGCAGTCGGCCAGTGCGGGGTTGAGGTTGAATTGAATCGTGAATAAGTTCACTTACAAGACTTCGGTCGT
>DATFWM010000293.1:0-5709 GCA_035259295.1 Blastocatellia bacterium
TCACCAGCCCGGATAACATGGCGATGATCGGCGCGGAGCTGCCACTCGAACTTGGCGGGCGACGCAAAGCGCGTGTCGAGGTGGCGCAGCGCGAGCTTGAAATGCGCGAGGCCGAGGTCGCCGACTTCGAGCGGAAGCTCGCCGCTGAAGTGCGATTGAAATACTCGGAGGTGATCGCTTCCGCGCGCAACTCGCGATTCACCGAAGACCTGCTAACGCTCACACGCAATCAGCATCGCCTCGTGCAAGCCCGCGTCGAGCGTGGCAAGAGCGCGCCGCTCGAACAGAACCTGGTCTTCGTCGAATTGAATCGCATCGACGCGATGCGAATCAACTTCGAAGGCAAGACCGAAGTTGCGTTGCTTGAGTTGAAGAAAACGATCGGGATGCCGCCTGGCGAGCCCCTGAAGCTTCGCGGCGAGGTCGCCACTGACCAACAACCTGCGCCACAAAGCGACGCGATCCGCAGTGCGCTTGGTTCGCGTCCGGACCTTGTGGCTGCGCGGGCGGCTGAAGCACTCGCGCAAGCTCAGATCGAGCAGGCCCGCGCCGAAGGCAAAGTCGACGCGAGCATCTTCGCAAACTACCTTCGACAGAGTATGGGCTTCGACGTTCGCGGGTTCAACGACGCGGGCGCGCTCGCGCCGGTGCAGGGAGTCTTCCATTATGCGACTTTTGGTGTCCGGTTGATCTTGCCGGTGAGAAACAAGAATCAGGGCGCCATCGAAGCGGCGGTTGCGACGGCTGAAGCGGCGAAGAGCCGCCGCGAGTTCGGCGAGCTGGTTGTGAGAAACGAAGTCGCCGCCGCTTACGCGCGGTTCGAGCGAGCGCGCCAGGCGCTGACCGTTTATCGCGAAGGGGTTCGCAATCAGGCCGAGCGCAATCTGGAAGTTGTTCGCCAGACCTACACGCTCGGGCGGAAGACGGCGCTCGATTACATCGGCGAGCAACGACGATTTGTCGAAGTCGAGACCGGCTTTACCGAGGTGCTCAAGGAGTATTTCAACTCGCTGGTCGAACTCGAGCGAGCGGCGGGAAAGCCCGTACCTTCCGCGTGAGGGGCGTGCTTACGATGACGATAGTGATTCGTTACGCAGCGATCTTGGGATTCGGCAGTCAATCCCGTAGGGATGAAATGTTTATAGAAGACGACGTAACTGTGTCCTCTAGCTCCGTAGGAGCGAAATGTGTCTCTAACCCAGGCGCTCGGCACATCGCACTCCTACGGAGTTCGAGGGGAGCAGCGGGCAGTTACTATAAACATCCCACTCCTACGGAGTTCAGAACGTGGGCTGCTGAGACCCCTTGCTCAACCTTTTAGATGCGGCTTCATAGAAGGTAAGCATGGCGATGGAAGACTCGAAAAGGAGACGGACGGAAACAAAGTCATGAGAGCTAAACGATGGATCGTGATTGCGGTTGTGGTCTTGGCAGCAGGGGCAGTGTTAGCGACGTGGTTGCTGATTCGCGGATCAAGTCACGGTTCGATTGCCGGCCGCCCAGTTCCCGCGCCCGCCGGAGAGTCTGTGCCCTCGCCCGCGGGTGGAGCTGCGCCACGACCCGGCGAGGCGGTTATCACTCTCTCGCCCGATAAGCTCGAAAACGCTGGCATCAAGATCGAAACCGTTACCGAGCAAACAGCGACAGGCGGCGGAGTCGCCGGAGGACTTCGCACGACAGGAACGGTCGCTTCAAACGCATACAAGGAAACGCCGGTCTTCCCAATCGCCGGCGGCATCGTCCGACAGGTCAACGTCGAGTTGGGGAGCAAGATCACACGCGGTCAAACGCTGGCGACAATCTTCAGCAGCGAGCTTGCCGACGCGCAGGCCAACTACTTGAAAGTTCTTGCCGAAGTCGAAGAGCATCATCAGCATCATCGCCGCACAACGGAGTTAGTCGAGCTTGGTGCGGTTAGCCGCGAAGAACTCGAGCAGGCCACTGCGATGTACAAGACCGCGCAGGCCAATCTAACGTCGGCTCGCGAGCGATTGATCCTGCTCGGCATGAGCGAAAAGCAAGTCGACGAGCTTCGAAGCGCGCAAAAGCCTCGCAAGCCACTGCTTGATGTTGAATCGCCGGTGTCCGGGACCTTGATCGCACGCGCCCTAAATGTTGGCGAAGTTGTGATGCAAGGAAAGGAGATGTTTCGTGTGGCGGACCTCTCGACGGTGTGGGTGCTGGCGCAAATCTACGAACGCGATTTTCAAGCGGTCAACGTCGGCACTCGGGCGGTCGTCACAGCCTCCGCGTATCCGGGCAGGGCATTCAACGGAAGCGTGTCTTACGTCGATCCGAAGGTTGACCCGCAAACGCGAACGGCTCAAGTCCGGATCGAGCTTGCGAACCCGCGACAGATGCTCAAGCTCGGAATGTTCGTCGACGTAAGCTTCGGCGGCGCGGCCGCGGCTCAAGTTAGCGGCGAACCGGTTGCGGCGGTTCCTCGCGCGGCGTTGCAGACGATCGGCGCAAAACAAGTCGTCTACGTTGCCACTGATCGGCCTGGCGCATTCATTCAGCGCGAGGTGTCGGCGGGTCCGGAAGTGAACGGACTCGTGACCATCTACAGCGGCGTGGTAGCGGGCGAGCGAGTTGCGACCGAGGGAAGCTTCCTGCTCCGCGCGGAGAGCTTGAAGCTCAACCCGCAGCAGTCGATGTTGCCCGCTTCAAAGGTTCAGGGTTCAGAGTTCAGGGTTCCGGGTTCTTCTGAGCCATCCGCTAACCCTGAACGCGGAACCCGGAACCCTGAACCGGAGGGACAATCGGCAACCGTTTCGGTTACTGAAGCCGGTTTCCAGCCGACCACGATCAACCTGAAGCTAGGTGTTCCAGCACGAATAACTTTCGTGCGAGACGTCGAAGCGACCTGCGCTAAGTCGGTTGTAATTCCCGCATTCAACATCAAACGCGAACTCCCGTTCAAGGAGCCGGTAGTTGTCGAATTCACGCCGGCAAAGCCAGGCGTGTTCAAGTTCACCTGCGGGATGGGAATGCTCGAAGGAAGGATAGCGGTGCGTTGAGTCAGGCGTTTGTGATTCTGAAGCATTACTAAGAGGGGGTAAAGACATCATGAGTTCCAATAAACTGAATATGCTTAAGCTCGCGATGACGATGGCGTTTTTCATACTAGCGCTCGGATATGTCTTATCAGAGCGCGCAACGTACGGCGTCTCGCTCGCGCAAACAGCTCGGAGCAAGAATCCGCTTCAGCCCACTGATAAGAACGTCGCGTTAGGGCTCGACCACTTTGACGCTCATTGTGCCACCTGCCATGGCTCAACTGGCAAGGCCGACACAGAGAAGGGGCGAGCTACGGGCGCAACCGATCTGACTTCTGAGAAGGTCCAGGCGAAGTCGGACACAGAACTGTTTCTCGCGATCTCAAGAGGCGTGCCAGGCACGGCGATGCCGGCGTTCGCCAAAACGCATAAGCCTACTGAAATCTGGCAGACAGTCCTCTTCTTAAGAAAGTTACCTACGCTAACTGCCGAGGAGAGGGCAAAGCTTGAGACCGCTTTGCCGGCGGGCGCGAGACACAAGCACGGCGGTGGTCACCAGCATCCTGACGCTCAACCGCATACTCATCCTGAAGGTCAAGCTCATCACGAGCATGCCCAGCCGCCAGCAAAGCCATCTACCCAACAGCCCTCGACCGAACATCAACACGAAACGCCTCGCACGCAGCAGGAGCAAAAACCAGCGCAGCCTGAAGCGGCGCACAAGCACGGTAAACCGCCTGCCCCTCAGCCACAGCAGGAACATCATCACGAAATGCAGCCTCAGACTGAGAAGCCTGGCGAGATGAAACAGGAAATGCGAGGTCACGATATGTCTAAGATGGGTGAGCACGGGGGTCATGACATGAATGCGATGATGGCCACTATCACCGGCGGGCCATTCAAATCGATGACCGCGATCGGATCGGGCACGAGTCTGCTGCCCTCATCGTCGCCGGGCTATATGTGGCATTGGATGAAAGGCGACTGGATGATCATGGCGCACGGCGATTTGAAGGTTGGGTTCAATCATCAAGGCGGGCCGCGCGGGGTGAACAAAGCCGAGTCGCAAAACTGGTTCATGCTGATGGGGGAGAGAGAAGCAGGGCCGGGCCGGTTGATGCTGCGAGGAATGTTCTCAGCCGAGCCGGCAACCGCGCCGCGCCGCGGATTCCCGGAGTTGTTCCAAACCGGAGAAACGTTTAAGGGGCGTCCGATCATTGATGCGCAGCATCCGCACGACCTGTTGATGGAGCTTGCGGCGGCCTACAACATCAAGTTGTCCGAGAACGTTGCGCTGAATTTTTATGGGGGACCGGTTGGCGAGCCGGCGCTTGGGCCGGTCGCGTTCATGCATCGAATGTCGGCGGCGGAGAATCCTGCTGCGCCGCTCGGGCATCATTGGCAAGATTCAACACACATAAGCCACGGGGTGATCACCGCTGGCATGACGGCTTGGCGACTCCGCTTCGAAAGTTCCCTGTTTCGTGGCGCAGAGCCGGACGAGACCCGTTGGGACATCGAGATGGGCAAGCTTGATTCGTGGAGCGGGCGAATCTGGTTCACGCCAACGCCAGACTGGTCAATGCAGTTTTCCTACGGTCACCTTGTCAATCCGGAAGCGATCGAACCTGGCAATCTCAAACGTATGACAGCTTCAGTCTCGCACAACCGATCGTGGGAGGATGGCAACTGGGCGACCAGTCTGATCTGGGGTCGAAATCACGAACACGCGGGCAACTCGAACTCTTATTTGCTTGAGTCAACCGCGAACTTCCTCGACAACAACTATCTCTACACTCGGCTGGAGCTTGTAGACAAACCCGGACTCCTCGAGGAGAACATCTTTGGTCGGCGAGGCCTCGACCAGTTTCAAATTGTCGGCGGCCGGGTTGAACCCGGTCCACTGTTTGAGCGATTCTTCCGCGTCGGCGCGTTCACGTTTGGCGGTGTGCGAGACATTGTTGCCGATTCGAAGCTGCGAGTAGGCGTCGGCGCGGACGTGACCTTTTACCATGTGCCGGACGGCTTGAAGGCGATCTACGGATCGAGTCCGACGAGCTTTCATGTTTTCCTGCGCATACGGCCGGGAAAGATGCATCATTGACAATGGTAACGGAGACTAGCACCGATGAACACGGATAGCGTTTCTCTATGTACATCTGTGTTCATTTGTGTTCATCAGTCGTCAGAATTCCGGCGTTGCTGGAGGGAGCTATGAGAACTGCGAAGATCGTTGTCATTACCGTTTTCGTCGTAGCCCTGGTAGAGGTCGCTGGCGTTGAGATTTTTCTGCGCACACATAAATTCAGCGCAAGGGAGCAGCCTTCCTGGCTGGAGAGAACGTTCGCCGGGCATGCGCGGGACATCTCACTGCCCGATGATGCAAAAACATTGAAGAACCCGCGAGCTGTTAATGATGAGATCATGGCCGAAGCTCGCGAGCACTGGGTGGAACATTGTGCTGTGTGTCACGGCCTTGATGGGCGCGGAGAAGCAGTCATCGGTCGCAATATGTATCCGCCCGTCCCGAACATGACCGAAGCGCAGACCCAACAAAAGGCTGACGGCGAGCTTTTCTACATCGTATCAAACGGAGTTCGCCTGACAGGTATGCCCGGGTGGGAAGGCGAGGACAGCCCCGAGGAGATTTGGGACCTCGTGTCTTTCATACGCCACTTGCCCCAGCTTACACCCGAAGAGCTCAAACAGA
>DATFWM010000294.1:0-5796 GCA_035259295.1 Blastocatellia bacterium
AGACAGTGTTTCACTTAAGCTTGGCAAATCAATGTACCGAGAGATGTACGGGACCAGGTCGGTCAGAGGTCCCTACCATCCCCTTGGGCAAGCCGATCCTGAACTCGGGGCAGGTTATTTTTCTATTATGAATGCGTAAACGTTAGAAACTCTCAACCATCAACCCAGATATAGTATGGCAAGTGAAGGCGCCAGTCAACGAGCGGATCTTCAACACGGCTGTGGTTTCTACGATGTATTTGGCAACAGGCATCGCAGCACACAAGCCGCGGCAAGGGCTTTCAGCACAGTCGCTGCGCCGTGTCAAGCGAGCACGCTTCGGGATGCCAAAAGGCATCTTTGCTAAACCTTCTTGCCGATCAGTCCGATGATGATCATAATAAGGCTCAGCCCGCCGACGAATCCTGCAACTGCTCCGACCGTTTGCATCAACGCTACAGGATCATTTGACTTCGATGCGATGGACAGCATGAAGACATAAAACACAACCGCGATGACAATAAGAACAGCACCAACTATGACGATCCGCCAGTTTTTCCGTCGCATACCTGCTTGTCCCCGTCGCTCCGCCCCTGCCTCAACGTTTGGTGTCGTCAGACCCATGTCGAGACTAGGTTGACACGCGGCGCCCGGTTTGCAAGTGTAGCGCGACCCTCGCAAGATCTACAACGAAGACATCGCTTCCAGTAGTGCCTCGTCCTGCACTCCGAAATCCAGAACGCATTGTGTGTTCCTACTGATAAGAGGAGTACCTGAGATGTCGAGTCAACACGCCCCTTTTTGTCTGCTACGCATCTTTTTCCCCACGAATCAAAGACACGCACCTCACGCGCACGGCATTGGCTGTAACGCACGGCTCCTGTCTCGTTGCTCGATATAGATTTTGGAACTAAGCTTGAAAGGACCGATTTGAATAAAATTACAGCCAAACATGAAAGGTCAGATCACTATGGGGCGGATGCTAACAAGACTGCTTGTCGCGATCTCTGCCGTTTTACAGTTGTCCATGCTGAGCGACGGCCAGGTAGTACCGAAACAACAGCAACAAGCCACGAGCGACACACGCTACGTCGTGCAACTGGCTGAGTCTTATGCCACCGCTAAGGAGGCGGATAAGATCACTTGGCATCTGCGTCGTCAGTACCCGAACGCATACACTCAGAGCCCGAGCGGTTCTGAGACGCGCTATCGAGTCCGTGTCGGTCCGTACAGCAATCGTGAAGACGCAGAGCAAGTGGCAAGGGAGCTCGAGGGTCAGGGCCTCAAGGGAGCAAAGGTCTTGACGTTGAGGCCTGCATCGCAAAAGAGAACTGCCGAGTCAGGCGATTCCCAGCCGCCGCAGAAGAAGGTTGCCGAGTCAGATGACGCTTCCGCCCCGACGCCCGAGCCCGATGACGCGATGCGTCGCGCCGTCACGGATCTTTCAACTCAGATCGGTCTGCTCGCCGATGAGCTGCGACTGATGAGACGCGAGTCTGAACGCAATTCGGCGATGCTGGAGTTGCTGCTCAACGAAGATCGTTTGTCCAAACTGGAAGATAAACTCCAACAGGCAAATGACGCCAAAGCGCAGCTCGACGCTCGCGAGCAGGATCTTCAGCGGCGTATGCGAAACATCCAGGGCGAGCTGGTGTTGCGAGGAGGCCTGCGCCGCGATGAAGCCGAAGCCGCGATTCGAGCCGACCTTCAAAGATCGCTCGACGACGTGCACGCGCAGCAGGCGGTCTATCAACAGCGGATAGCCGAGCTGAATGATCAAGCCGCACGGATGCGCGCTCGGGTAGAGACTCTCCGCAAGAAACTTGAGTCGGAAGCCAAGAGCCAGAAGGAAGGTGAGTAGAGTGGGAGGAATTTTCGCGAGACTAGCGTGGATGCTCGTGATCTTCCTGGCGGGAGCGCTCGGCGTCGCGCAAGCTATAGACACCAGGCCCGCTCCCAAGGCCGTCACTCCGTTCACAAGCTTCAACTTTGGTGATGTCTACACAGGCGAGGTCATAAGCCAGATCTTCGTCATAAAGAACGAAGGCGACTCGGAGCTGCGGATAACGGACCTCAAAGCTGGCTGAGGATGCGAAGCAGTTGGCTCCGACAGAGTCATCCCTCCTGGTAAGGAGGGAACCGCCACATTAGAAGTTCAGACGGTGTCGCAGTTCGGCGAGATTCAGAAGCCCGCGACCTTGTACACAAACGATCCGGCCCGCCCTGCGATTGTGTTCACGATGATTGCGAATGTGATAAAGGGCGCGCCCGTTCGCCCGGGCAAGCACGTCGGTCCGGTCTTCTTATCGCCAGGCTCGCAAGCGGCGCTATTCGCTTATCCCGGAAAGAAGGCGACGACCGAGTTCTCGATCACTGCTGAGCGCAGTCCCGTAAAAGTGCTGCGCGTTGAGGGAGGAGCAAGTCATTTCGGCGCGCGCCTGCAGGAAATCGAGACCGGCAAAAGCTACAAGCTCATCGTCGACTCGTCGCCAGCCGAAACCAGCGGACTTTACGTGGATCGATTGCGAGTCATAACGGACAGCTCGATGCTGCCGACGTTCACGATCGATCTGACGCTGCGAGTCTATTGAAGTAGCCGCGAATCACCGGCGATTCACGCGGATCAGCATCTCGGTGCCGCGTTCGAGCTTCAGTTCTTTGCTACCCCCAATCGCAAGCGAGCCGGCTCCCGCCGCGCCGCCGACAATTAAGCCGATTGCTGCGCCCTTTCCGCCACCGGCAATCCCGCCGATCACCGCTCCCGCTGCTGCGCCGATGCCGCTCCGCTTAAGCGTCTGCTTTCCGCGGCTTCCCGATTGAACGCGGCCCTCTTCGTCCACTTTGCTCGCAGAATCAGAGTCGTAAACCCGCAACACTTCCCCGCGAAGAACACCCGTGCGCCCATCCGCCAGCCGAATCGAGTCGAACGCCAGGCTCATAGTCGTTCTTCCTTCAACGCGTCCAGACTTGACTATTGAGCGAATGTGGCCGGTGATCTTCGCCTCTTCGAAGCGTGAGGGATTGATTACCGTGGCAGTGAACTTATCTCCCGCACGCGATTCTTTGCTCGACAGCGTGTCGTTGAGTCGCACCCGCAGTTCGGTGCCCGCTGGAACAAGCGTCGTGGTCGCAGCCCGTCTCCGTGTGCGTCGTGTCTGCGCGTCAGTGACATTAGGCAGAGCGCTTAGAAGGCACGCCGCCACGACCAAAATCGTTGTTGCTTTGAATAAACTCCGCATCATTACTTCCTCCGGTGATTATCGTCAGGCAATCAGATATTCCCGCACAAGACCGTCCAGACCTTACCAATATAATGCACATACTATCAGACGTGAAAGGCAACGGTAGTGTCCGGGTGCGCGTCAACTTTTCGCGCAATCCCACCCACGGCAGTGGGTGGATCGTTCAAACCCAGCCTACAAAGTCGGGCGCACTGGAACTTCCCTGAATCCCACCCACGGCAGTGGGTGGATCGTTCAAATGCTGTCTGTAACCAGCGAGACCACAAACTCCTCGCGATCATGCTCTACGGCCAAAGGCTGAACCTGAAACATCCACCCACTGCCGTGGGTGGGGTTCCCGGAGCAGCCACGCCTCTCTCTTGTAGGCCGGGGCTTGACAATCCACCCACTGCCGTGGGTCGGATTACGCGAAAAGATGACGCGCAGCGGTAGTGTCCTAATCCTGTGTTGCCGCTCAGCAGGTAACTAGCCGTTTTCGACACGCGCCTTTATGTCCGAGTACGCCATGTCGATGAGCCTGATTAGCGCTGCGGCGTTTGTGGCCGCTCCCGGTCTCAGCTTCACATGGCGCATGGATTTGCCATTGCCTTGCAACAAGCGAGCCGGATCCGACAGCGATGCGCCGTGAAAGAACCCCAAGTTGACATGCGAGGTGAATACATTGACATAGCCGAAGGGCGCATCCCCCAAACATGCAACCGGACAGCCGTCATGTAAAAGCTCCCGGACTTCGTCCCCGCACTTTCGCATCACGTCAAACCACTGATGCGCGATGGCTCCCAATTCACCTGTATGCTGTTCCATCCAAGCATCGATGGCGGGATCCCGATTGACAGCGCCGTTGAATCGCAACAATTCCGTTCTCATCGTCGCCCCTCTTCTTCTAGCCTTATTAGTATAGAGTACTTATACCCCGATCAGCTCTGCTAAGGTCCACACATAATCCGAGATCGCGGCTTCCATCGCGGTTGCGGCTCTCAAACTGGAATGAACGCGGCAAAAGTTGTAGTGTGCGAAGTACAGTGCATACGCGGCCTTGTGATCGAGCCATTTCTTTGAGAAAGCGTTTGTGAGGCGGGTCATTCGTCGCATCGACATTCTGGCGACAGGCACGCCCTAAAGCTCTCTCCGGTGCAACCTTCTTTTCAATAAGCAGCAGAGCCTATATAATCCCTCGATAATGTGTGCGGTCGATGTGCGCGTCGCCTCCCATTTGAATTGCAAGATGAATCTTCCGTTAGCACAAAGAACCAAACTCGCGCTAAGCATCGTTGCGGTACTGATGGTCTTCTTACCAGCGGTGCTCGCACCCACCGCTTCAACCGACGATGCTGCACGCCGCGTGAATCCGCTTGCCAACAATCAGAGCTTGCTACTTCTCAGGCGCGGTGTTCTCGACACCGACGCTCGCGTAGACAGGGACACTTCGGATGCAGATAAGTTGTCGTTCTCGGCGATGTCGTCAACCGCCAAACAACTGCGCATCATTCAATTCGGCGGCGCCATCAAGCGGGCGTGGGTAGATCTCTTGCGAGCGTCAAATGCTGAAATAGTAGGCTATCTTCCTAACAACGCTTATATCATTCGCGGCTTGTCGCAGGAACTGTCGCGAGTTGCAGTCCTGGATGCGCGAAGCAACTGGGACGACGAACGACCCGTCCGATGGATGGGACGGCTGCTCGCGACTGAGAAGATCGCCCCGGCGTTCTCCGACGAAGTTCTCGCCGGCGCGAACCCTGCGAATCTCGATGTTGAAATAGAGTTGATCGATTCGCCAGAGTCCGCCGCGGCGATTGACGCGATTAGCAGAGCGGCGTCGGGTGTCGAGCAAAACTTTAGAAAGTTTCTGAATTTCGTGGTGCTCTCAGTAACTCTGCCATCGTCGCGGCTAACAGAAATCGCCGCTCTTGAAGAAGTTTTGTTCATCGGTCCGGCTCCGAAATGGAGTCTCCATGACGAACGGGGCGCTCAGATCGTGGCCGGCAATCTCATTGCCGATGGAACGCAACCCGTCGGGCCGGGGTACATGGCGTGGCTCGCTTCAAAAGGCTTAACGGCGCAGCCCGATTTTGTCCTCGACATAACGGACACCGGGCTCGACCGCGGCTCAGTCTCTCCACCGCAATTACATCCTGATTTTCTGGACGCGGCGGGCCGCAGCCGTGTGGCCTACATCAATCATTATGTAAGCGACGGACTGACGGATGACCGGCCCGGCCACGGTACGCTTATAGCTTCGGTCGCCGCAGGGTTGGGCGCCACCAGCCGCGAGGACGCCCAAGGTTATATGTACGGGATGGGTGTCGACCCCGTCGCTAGAATTGGCGGTTCGCGACTCTTCGATCAGCACAGCAAAGGGCCGTTCGTCAGCTTCACCACGGTCGCATCTGCAGCCTACGCTGCCGGCGCTCGCATCTCCAACAACAGTTGGGGAAACTCGATAAACATCTACGACGCGGCCGCGCAAGAGTACGACGCGTTGACCCGAGATGCCCAGCCCTCGGTGGCCGGCAATCAAGGCATGATATTCGTATTCTCCGCCGGAAACTTGGGGTCAGGACACATCAGCTCGCCG
>DATFWM010000295.1:0-4725 GCA_035259295.1 Blastocatellia bacterium
TCGAGCGTCTCTTCCACGATTCGCCGATAGAGCGGATTCTTCGTTTGCTGATACGCGTACAAGTAGATTCGGGTCAGCAGCCCGTTGTCGTAGAGCATCTTTTCGAAGTGCGGCACTAGCCATCGTTCGTCAACTGAGTAACGAGCGAAACCTCCGCCGAGATGATCGTACATTCCCCCCGCCGCCATCTCGTGAAGCGTCAGTTCGACCATATACAGCGCTTCCGACGAGTTCGTGCGCTTATGATGTCGCAGCAGAAACATCAACGCCATCGAGGGCGGAAACTTCGGCGCGCCCCCGAAACCTCCGTGCCTCGAATCGAAGTTTCTCGCCATCGCAGCGAAGGCTTCGTTCAGCACTTCGGTCGTCAGCATTTCGTTTGAGGCGATGAACCGATCGCTTTTCTTTAGTTCAGCAGTGATCGCATCCGCGCTCGTTAGTATTTCTTCTCTTTTATTCCTATAAGAGTCCGCGATCGCCATCAGCACTCTTGGAAAGCCGGGCATCCCGCGACGGTCTTCGGGAGGATAATAAGTGCCGCCGTAGAACGGCTTGAGCTCAGGAGTAAGAAACACAGTCATAGGCCATCCACCGTGGCCGGTCATCATCTGCACAGCATTCATGTAGATCGAGTCTAGATCGGGCCGTTCCTCGCGATCGACTTTTATGCAGACGAAGTTTTCATTCATCAGTAGAGCGATCTCTTCGTTCTCGAATGACTCGTGCTCCATCACGTGACACCAGTGACAAGCCGAGTATCCGATTGAAAGAAGAATCGGCTTATCCTCTAGCCGCGCGCGTTCGAGAGCCTCGGGCCCCCACGGATACCAATCGACCGGATTGTGCGCATGTTGGAGCAGGTACGGACTGGTTTCGTCGACTAGTTTATTTGTCCACTTGTTGCCTATCACTTCCTCCTCAGTTCGGACTTTCTTGAGTTTGAAAGGTCAATATAGTGGCTCAGCAGCTGGTTTGGCCAGCTGTCAACGGCGCAAGCCATTTGCGGCGCGTATGTGTTGCTTGACGGGGTAGTGTGTAATTGATCGTCCTGCCAGGCATAACCCCTTGACTGACGGGAACATTGGGTACTATAGTCGGGGACACCTCGTAACCAAGTCTCTCCCCTGTGATCGTCCCATTAGCCGCATAAAGGAGACACTCATGTCTGACAAACTAGATCGGCACAGTGTACGCAGAAGCAAACAAGCGACCGGAAGGGGTAAGCAGCCTCCAGCTCCCGGTCCGCGGAATGGTGCGCACCCCATTGAGCACGTGATCGTCTTGATGCTTGAGAATCGCTCCTTCGACCACATCTTCGGCTACCGCCACGGAGTCAACGGACTCCAGGGTACCGAATCAAACCTCCTTGATCCCGCGAAACCGGAATCGCACCTGAATCCATCGTTCGTCGTTAATAACGGGGCGCCATACGCAGTTCTGGCAGGCCAGGGGCCCGGGCATTCAATAAACGCAGCGAACGTGCAACTCTGTGATAACAAACTCGGTCCATCAGCAGCGAACCCCGCGAGGAATAACGGTTTCGTGAAGAATTACGAGACGGAGCTAGTTTTTGCGGACAAGGTGAAGAACCCGGCCGAAGCCGTGCTTCATGTTGCGATGCAGTCATTCGGGCCGACGCGATTGCCTTCCATCAACGCGCTAGCGGACGCATTTTGTGTCTGTGATAACTGGTATTCGGAGGTTCCGGGTCCCACTCAGCCCAATCGACTCTACGTGCATGCGGCAACCTCCTTCGGTTATGCACATAACGTCTGGACGCAGAAGTTTGACGGGCCGACGATTTACAACCGCTTGGAGGGAGCGGGACGCACCTGGGCGGTCTATTGGTTCGATGACAATGACGTTGCGGAGTTTACTCAGGTCAAGAATCAAGCAACGAATTTCAGGCTGTACGATCAACTGTTTGTCTCGGACGCTAAAGCTGGCAAGCTTCCGAACTACACTTTTATCGAGCCTCGCTTTCTGAACGGGAAGACCGGCGGCGAGCAGGCTAACTCACAACACGCCCCACAAGATGCGCGTCACGGCGACAACTTCATCGCCGATGTGTACGAGACGCTACGGAATAATGAGGACCTTTGGAACAAGAGCGTCCTTGTCGTTACCTATGATGAGCACGGTGGCTTCTACGACCACGTTGTGCCTCCCTCAGATGGTATCCCCAACCCCGATGGGATCAACTCTCCGCCCAGTGGCGATAAAGCTTCCTTTGCCCCGGCATTCAAGTTCGATCGATTGGGGTTTCGCGTTCCCGCAGTTATTGCGTCGCCTTGGGTCAAAGCAGGTCAGGTTGACTCGACTCGTTACCAGCACACGTCAATCCTGGCCACTCTGAGGAAGCTATTTGGGCCATGGAGTTTTCTGACAAAACGGGATGCCAGCGCCCTCACGTTCGAGCATCTGTTCTCGGAGCTAAGCGCGCCTCGAACAGATACACCTAAGAAACTGCCGCGGATCCCTCTGGCCAAAGTTTTCTCATCGCCCGACGAGCCCGGACACCCGGCAAATCATCATTTAGATCCGACCCAGCACGCCATTTTGTTGCGAGCGTACAAGTTGACCGAAAGTTCGCACCCAAAGGGGCCGCCGCTCGATGAATTACCAACCAGGCAGGCAGATGCTTCCGAATTCATCCGGGCGCGCTACATCAAACACTTCGGATTAGCAGCGGCCTCGAGTAGAAAGTCTGGGAGTGGAGCGAAGAGTTAACGTTGGCGGTCGCCGCCGACTCGGGTGGCGAAGTACCACTGGTGTCCCTCAAGATCCTCGGCTCCGTAGCGGCGGTCACCGTAGAACTGGTCCTCCGGTTCCTCGATGATCTTCGCGCCTGCTGCCTTCGCTCGCTCGAAGTGTTTGTCCACGTCGTCGACGTTGACGTACAGGCTTTGAGTTGCGTGGCCCAGATGCTTGGGGTTCTTGTACTCTGGGCCTGGATGTCCCATCATAATCACGGCATCACCGTGTTTCATCGCCGCATGCATAGTCTTCCCATCGCCCCCGCGCATGCGTTCGAACTCCTGGAAACCAAAAGCGCGCGTCAACCAATCGAGTGCCGCGTCTACGTCTTCATAGTAGAGATACGGAGTGATTCGTAACGTGTGGTCAGCCGCATCGGTAGCCATTAATTGCCCTCCTTGTTAGAGTCAATCACCCCAATCCGCGATAAACACGTTAGTCTCACCCGGTATTTTGTCATTTCGGTTTGATGCGAAGACCAACTTCTTGCCGTCTGGACTGAACATCGGGAAGCCGTCGAAGGTCGGATTGAACGTGATGCGCTCAAGCCCCATCCCGTCGACCCCGATCGCGTAGAGATCAAAGTCTCTGCCTTTCGGGTCAGCCATGTTCGACGCGAAAATTATTCGCTTTCCGTCAGGGAAGAAGTAAGGCGCAAAGTTGGCCTTCCCGTTGCTGGTCACCTGACGCTTGGCGCTGCCGTCGGCTTTCATCACCCATATCTCAAGGGTCGTGGGACGAATCAGGTTCTCTTTCAGCAACGAGCGATACTCGCCGAGCTCCTTTTCAGTCTTCGGGTGATAAGCGCGAAAGACGATCCATTGGCTATCGTAGGACCAGAACGGCCCGCCGTCATAACCGATCTCATTTGTGAGCCGCTTCACGTTCTTTCCATCGAGGTCCATCGTGTAGATATCCAGATCGCCGTCGCGCATCGACGTGAAAGCGATCTTCTTCCCGTTGGGAGAGATCACCGACTCGGCGTCGTAGCCGGGAGACGTTGTGATCTGCTTCAGATCAGAGCCGTCTGGCGCCGCGCTGAAGATGTCGTAGCCGGGATAGATCGGCCAAACGTAGCCATGCGAATAATCAGGCTTGGGCGGGCAGTCTGGGCTCGCCAGATGAGTAGATGAATAGATGATGCGCTTGCCGTTTGGGAAAAAATAAGAACAAGTTGTTCGGCCTTTCCCGGTTGAAACCATCCTAACGTCCGAGCCATCGATGTTCATCGTGTAAATCTGATCGCAGCCGCGTCCGTCGCGCGTAGATTGAAAGATGAGCTTCTTGCCGTCGGCCGAGAAATAGGCTTCCGCGTTCTCGCCGCCGAAGGTGAGCTGGCGAATGTTGTGCAAGTGTTTCTCTTGCGGCAGCCGAAGCGGATCGTCTTCCGCCCTTCTGGAATGCCCGGCAGAGGCCAAAGAGGCGAGCGCGACAATCGAGATAATCCCAATCTCCACTTTGTAGTTTTCAATTCTCAATTTTCGATCTACCTTTCCTCACCTGCATCGCCAAACCAGCCGCCAGCTTGATAGCTTGAACCATGCTGCGATGATCTGCAACGCCCCGGCCCGCGATGTCGAAGGCTGTCCCGTGATCGACTGACGTTCGAATGATCGGCAAACCGAGCGTTACGTTCACCGCATCGCCGAACGCGAGACATTTTACCGCGATCAATCCCTGATCGTGATAGCAGGCGGCCACAGCGTCGAACTCGCCTCGCCACGCACGCACAAACAGAGTATCGGCAGCCCAGGGGCCTGACACATCGATGCTCTGCTTGCGGCACTCTTCAATGGCAGGCTCGATTTCATCCGCTTCTTCAGATCCGAACAATGCATGCTCGCTTGCATGAGGATTCAGACCCGCTACGGCAATTCGTGGCTTCAGGATCCCGAATCTGCGCAACTCGCGGTCGGCGAGCGCGATCGAGCTTGCCACGCGGTCCTTTGTTATTGACTTTATCGCGTC
>DATFWM010000296.1:0-2103 GCA_035259295.1 Blastocatellia bacterium
CATTCCGATCTATGTAGCGGCGCTCACCCCAAAGAGTCTCAGGCAGCTAGGCGAGGTGGCGGACGGATGGTTGCCGACGCATTGGCCTCGCGCGAGGCTTCAAGACGGGATAGCCGAGATTGCAAGGGGGGCTGCGAGCGTGCAGCGCGACGTGAATTCAATCGCGATTGCTCCATTCGTGAATGTCATTGTGTCTGACGATGCCGCGAAAGCGCGCAATCAAGCTCGTTTGCCTCTGGCCTATTACGTCGGCGGTATGGGTAATTACTATCGCGATGCGCTGGCGCGTCTTGGATTTGATGCTGAGGTTGATCAAATACGAGAATTGTGGCAAGCAGGCCGACGAAAGAGCGCGATGGCTGCGGTGACCGACGAGATGGTAGACGCCGTCGCGGTTTGCGGAACTCTCGAGAATTGTCGCGCCCGGCTCGATGAGATGTGTGGATTTGGAGCTACAGTGCCGCTGGTTCCGATCCCCGCTGAGGGCAGCCCGTCCGAGAGATGCCGCGCGATTGAGGCGCTGATCGAGTGAGCAGCTACCGCGCCGCGCCGGTTGCCCGTTGAACGACAAGCTCGACGCCCCAATCGGCCATGATCCGTTGAATTGAATTCTTTAGATCCGGCGTAACTTTGACACGAACTAAGTGATTCGGCTGAACGCGAGCGACGGAGCCGTTCGCCAGTTTCACCTCAAAAAGCACGCTGCATTCCCCGCGATTGCCGTCAAGCAACCGATGAAGCAGGTCCAACTTCTTGTCATCGATTGATTCAGCGTCGATATGAAAAACGACGGCGCGCGCGGAGCGCTCGCGAATGTTCTCAAGTGGCTGAATCTCAGCGGCGATGATCGTCATCGCCCCGCCATCATCAACTTCGAGTCTTCCAGATACGAGCACCGGAGCATCGTTTTGCAGCACGCCGTTCGCTTTGTTGAAAACATCGGGCCATGCGACTACCTTGACCGAGCCGAATTGATCTTCCAACTGTAAGAGACTGAAGCGATCCCCCTTCTTCGTCGTTCGAACGCTGAGGTCCATCACCACTCCACCGACGCTCACTTGTGTGCCGTGAGTCAGGCTCGACAGCCGATCGATGTCCGCATCGGCAAAATCCCTGAGCGCCTCTTCGTAGCCGGACAGAGGATGCCCCGAAATGTAGAAGCCGAGGGTTTCCTTTTCGCCTTTGAGCAATTCGTGATGCGTCCATTCTCGGACAGCGGGCAGCGCAGGATCGACGGCGGGCATCGACGCGCCAATCGCCCCGAACAGATCAGTCTGACCGCTTGCGCGCGAGCGCTGTAAACGCTGACCGCTTTCAATCGCCGAGTCGATGGTCGCGAACAGTCGCGCACGGCTCTTGTTCACTGAATCGAACGCGCCGGCGCGGATCAAGCCCTCCAGCGTGCGCTTGTTAACTGCGCGCGAGTCGACTCGTTCGGTGAAATCGAATACCGAGGTGAATGTGCCGCCCGAGTTGCGTGCCTCGATGATCGACGACACAGCCGATTGGCCGATGCCTTTGATGGCAGCAAGCCCGAACCGAATCGTGTTGCCGCTCGGGGTGAAGTTGTCGAGGCTCGCGTTGACGTCAGGCGCAAGTATCTCGATCCCTTGGGTCCGCGCTTCGTTGATGTATCGGACGACTTTCGCGGTGTTGTTTAATTCGTTTGACAAAACCGCCGCCCAAAAATGCGTGGGGTAATGCGCTTTCAGATAGGCAGTCTGATAAGCGACGAAAGCGTACGAGAACGAGTGCGCGCGCGGAAAGGCGTAGTCCGCGAAACCCTCGAAGCTTTGCCAGAGACGTTCGATCTTTGAGCGATCGTGTCCGCGCTCGGTCGCCTGCTTGAGGAATTTCTCTTTGTGCTTGTCCAGTTCTTCGCGCTTCTTCTTGCCCATGGCCCGTCGGACGAGGTCTGCTTCCCCCAGCGAATAACCGGCAAGTTTCTGGAAGACGGCCATCAATTGCTCCTGGTAGACCAGGATGCCGAAGGTGCCGCCCATGGCCTCCTGCAGCTCCGGGAAATCATAGCGCACCTTCTTTCGCCCGTGACGCCGCTCAATGAAGTCGTCGATCATACCGCTGTCGATGGGACCCGGTCTG
>DATFWM010000297.1:0-4934 GCA_035259295.1 Blastocatellia bacterium
GGCTCGGCGGTGTTGATTCAGTCGATGATACTCGGCATCAAGTCGCTGAATTTTTCGGCGAGCGTTGTATTTCATGAAGCTCAGAAGGAGGTGGCCATTGCGGAAGTTGAACTACAAGGCGTAGGGCTGACGGCCAGTATGGCGGCCGTCCAACCAGTCGGCGAGACTGCACCCCTAGCCTCGCAAAATGAAGCGAAAAAGGGAGCCGCAGCGGTTGGCGCTGCCGGCTCGATAATCTTCGGTTTGTTATTCAACGTAGCGCTGTTTATCGTTCTACCGTTGCTGCTGACCAACGCTCTGTTTGTGTACTTGGGCGGCGGGACGATCGACGCGCACTCTGCAAACGGCGCGTGGTATGCGAACGCGTGGGCTTGGGTTCGCGCGGCGCTTCACCCGATTCGTCCGTCGGTCGCGTTTAACCTGGTTGATGGTCTGATTCGAATGACTTTCTTCTTGATTATGATCGCGAGCTTCTCGCTGCTGCGTGACATTCGGCGCGTATTTGAATATCACGGGGCCGAACACAAGGTTGTTTACACCTGGGAAGCCGGCGAAGACCTGACTGTAGATAACGCGCGCTCGAAGCAGCGCCAGCACCCGCGCTGCGGAACAAGCTTCCTGATGATCGTGATGTTGGTATCGATAGTGGCGTTCTCGGTGGTGAGATTCGATTCGCTGTTTCTGAACTTCCTGACGCGAGTGCTGCTGATCCCGGTGATCGCCGGCGTGTCGTACGAGATAATTCGTGCCTCGGCGAAGAGCAGCGCACAATGGTTCTTCTCGGTGATCACAAAGCCAGGCTTGTGGCTTCAGAACATCACAACCAAGGAGCCTGACGACTCTCAGCTTGAAGTAGCGATCTACGCTTTGAAGGAATCATTGAAACTGGAACCTGCGGCGGAATTGGCATAACGATGTTGGACAAGCTGGACGCAATCGAAGAGAAATACGAAGAACTCACGCGGCAGTTGAGCGATCACGAATTGCTGGCGGATCAGTCGAGGTATGCTAAGGTCGCCAAGCAGCACCGGGAGCTGGAAGAAATTGTCGCTAAGTATCGCGAGTTCAAGTCGCTCGATCGCGGAATCAGCGAGACTCGAGAGCTGCTAGAAAGCGAAACGGATGACGAGATGGTGAATCTTGCGCGAGCCGAGCTCAGCGAGCTTGACCAGCGAGTTGCCAAGGTCGAAGAAGATCTAAGACTATTGCTGACACCCAAAGATCCCAACGACGAGAAGAACGTCATCCTCGAAATCCGCGCCGGAACCGGCGGCGACGAAGCTACCTTGTTCGCAGCCGAGATCATGCGTATGTATGCGCGCTACGCCGAGCGGAAGGGCTGGCGCGTGCAAGTGCTTGACGCGTCCGAGTCGGGCATCGGCGGGATCAAGGAGGCAATACTACTGATCGAAGGTGATCGAGTGTACTCGAAGCTCAAACACGAGTCGGGGGTCCATCGCGTTCAGCGGGTTCCACAGACGGAAGCATCGGGTCGCATTCACACCTCGGCGGTGACAGTGGCGGTGCTTCCAGAAGCGGAAGAAGTCGACATCAAGATTGATCCAAAGGATCTGCGCATTGACACCTTCTGCTCGTCGGGCCCAGGCGGCCAGTCGGTCAACACGACTTACTCGGCGGTTCGAATCACGCACCTGCCGACTAACACCGTTGTCTCGATGCAAGACGAAAAGTCACAGATCAAGAACCGCGACAAAGCGATGCGAGTCTTGCGCTCGCGGCTGTTGGAGATGGAGCAGGAGAAGCAACATCAGGCTATTGCGAGCGAACGTCGCTCGATGGTCGGATCGGGCGATCGCTCGGAGAAGATCAGAACTTACAATTTCAAAGACAATCGTGTGACCGATCACCGCATTGGTTACACTTCTCACCAGTTAAATCTCTTCATGGAAGGCGAGATCGGCGATTTGATTGACGCGCTGGTGGCCTTCTATCAAGCCGAGAAACTCAAGGAATAAGCTGCTGCGCGACGCTCACTGCACTTTGATTATCGAGACGGTGAGGTCGTCATTTGGGCCGTTCACCTCTGCTGAATGCTCGTCCACGGCCGCGGTGACGGCTCGAACTATTTCGTGGGCGGGCAGGCCGCTCGATTCCCGCACAACTTGTTCGAGCTGCTTTAGGCCAAACTCGATATCCTTCTCATTGCGAGCTTCGACAACTCCGTCGGTGTAGAGCACGAGGATGTCGCCTGATCGAAACTCGATCACCGACTCCGAGTACCGCGAAGTATCGAAAACTCCGAGCGGCAGCCCGCCTTGAGCGAGCAGCTCGCTCGCGCCGTCGGCGTGCAGCAGCAGGGGCGGATTGTGACCGGCGCTGATGTACAGCAGGCGCTTGTGCTCGGGATCGATCAAGCCATAAAAACAAGTGATAAACCTCTCGCCGTTTGTTGTGTCGTGGACCAGGCGGTTCACGCGAGCCATGACGACTCGCATCGCAAGCTCATTGATCACCGTTGCGCGGAAATAAGCGCGGAAGGCGACCATGATCAACGCCGCAGCCAGCCCCTTTCCTGAAACATCCGCGACCATCACGACCAAACGGTCGGAAACGCGATCGATGAAATCGAGGTAGTCGCCGCCCACCTCGCGAAACGGGACGGTCATACCGTAGATGTCCAAGCCCTCGATTGCCGGAAAGTCGCGCGGCATCAAGCTCTCGACAACTTTTCGCGCAAGCTCCAATTCGCTTTCCACGCGCCGCTGACGCATCACCTGACGGTAGAGAAGCGTGTGATCGATCGCGGACGCGGCAAGCGATGCGAACATTGTCAGCACTTCGAGGTCGCGCTCATCGTAGGCGTCGATCCAATCGGCTTCAAGGTTGATGACTCCTATGACGCGGCCATCCGCGCGGATGATGGGCGTAGCGATTTCGGAGCTGGTTTCGGCGCGCGCCTTGATGTAGCGCGAATCTCGCTTGACGTCGCTGACTATCTCGCCGGCCCGGTTGCGAATCACCCAGCCGATTATTCCGCTGCCGGTATCCAGGAAGTCTTGGGGGAGCGACTCGGGAGGATAGCCGCGCGTTTTGAACTCGTGGACCTCTCCGCTTCGGGCGTCTATCACATAAATAACCGCCGCCGAGTAGTCGATCAGCTCTTTCAGCGAATCGAAAATTGTGTCCAGCACCTCATCAAGGTCCAACGAGCTGCTAACCCTTCGAACGGCGTCGATCAACGTCTCGATTGTTTTCTCTTGAACGGGCATGGGTCCGAGGAGCACGTGAAATGAGTATGCTAGTGAGTAACAAGCGTCAAAGCAAGAGAGTGCCGAAGCTGGAATTCTTTCCGCTTGTCCGATGTTTTTGCAGACAGAAACGCCCCGTACAGGTGACTTCATTGCAATTGATCTCGAGGCGCTCAAGGTTGGACCGGCCAGAATAGCGACTTAAGCGGCAGAATGGCTCGCCCTTATGCGTGATTCCTCTGGAACGCTGCTTGTGTTGGTGCGCTTGCAGGTAAACCAAGAGCCACGATTTGTAGGTTATTATTGACAGTGGCCGGGCGCTGACCTAGGATGAAAATGCGCTAAGCGGTTCCCAGCTTTTCACCCGTCCGAGCTTCTCCTCTTGCCACCCGCAGATTTGGACGCCCAGTACAAAACATGTTCCGGAGGGGCCGATGCGTTTCAGGCTCTTTCTCTTCTTAACCGTGCTTGCCATTCCAACGTGCCCGCACGCGGCACTGTCCAAGACGGACTTTGGCGCAGTCCAGTTCACACTGCAAGTAGCTTCATTCCCCGACAAGGACCAGGCCAACAAATTTATGTCGCGCCTGGTCAATGCCGGAGAACATCCGTTGTGCGAAACAGTTGAGCTGCAGGGCCGCGGATACTGGACTCGAGTCTTTGTAGGAACATTCAATACAGTTGATGAAGCGCGTCGGTACGGCGAGCGGCTCGTTGTACGCAGACTCATCGAGGATTTTCTTGTACGAAGGGCTGACTTGAATCAGGAAGCCACGCGACCGCGGAGGGTCACTCAGAAAATCTCAGACTCGATCATCGGAATGGCGCGGCTCGTATCCACGCCGCTCCCCGCATCTGGTCGGAGCGTCGGCAGGCTTCCGATAAAAGCGAAAGCGCTCGCGCCATTTGCGATGCTGCCCGACCCGGCTGCGGCGCCGTTGCCCACTCTTCGGTTGCCGGCGTTAAATCTCACACCCCTGGCTGACACGGGCGCTTTGCCGAGGCCGGACGCTGTAGCGCTTGCGATAAAAATGATCGTGGGGGCGGGCCGATCTTCTCCTGTCGCGCTTCGCCAGCGTGGAGGACTATGGATCAACGGCGACACCGCCGAAGGATTGGCTCGCCTTCGATGGATTGTTGGTGAGCAGAACGCCGAGCTGATTGGTATCGACGGCGACGGACGTGTGCAACTGGATCGTAAGCTGCTCGCAAGAGTTTCCGGTCTCGGCGTGGCGCAAGTCGACGATCCGCTCAAAGTGGCCAGCTACATTTCATCGAACGAAGGTCTGCTTCTTGTATTACAGCTCGCGGAAAGCAAGTATTATCGTTATTGCCTTCACCTGGGTCCGTTTGCCCCTACCGCCGGAAGAAGCGTCGAGATCGCCGGAAGCGTAAACCTGGACAACAATTTTGACAGCCGGATTAACCCCTATCGGAAACATGCCGTCAAGCTGGACTCCGAGCGACCGCCCAAAAGTTTTGACTCGTTGGTAGGACTAAATCCGGTCGCCCGCTGGTTCAATCTCAGCAGCAACTGCTGGGTTCCAGCGGCCGAAGTAACCTTCCACGAACTCGCCGAGGCGTATGCGAAACTCGAGTTTGACCTCGACTATCTCGAACAGGGCGGGCGTCCGGGCGCGCACGCGTCCGCACTCGAGCGCGAGCAGCTATTGAAATACCAGCGCCCAGGCGCGGCAATCGTTTTGACGCTCGGAGCGAATCGGG
>DATFWM010000298.1:0-9562 GCA_035259295.1 Blastocatellia bacterium
AAGCTGACCGCGGTGCGGTTGTCCGGACTTGAGGTGCTGACGCCCACCCATACAGCTGCGATCGCGAAGGCGCTCATAGGCGGCAACAAGACCGCCGAGGAGTCGCTCGAGAAATACGGCTCAGCCGATCTCTCCTTCAGCCTGACCGGGTTGTCGCGCTTTCGTGTCAACGTCTTCAAACAGCGCGGGACCCACGCCATCGTGATGAGAGTCGTGCCCAACCAGATACCTTCATTCCGTCAGCTTGGCCTCCCGAACGTGTTGAGTGAAATAGTAGAGCTAAAGAACGGAATCGTTTTGGTAACCGGGCCGACCGGCGCGGGGAAGTCTTCAACTCTGGCGGCGATCATCGACCAGATAAACGAGAACAAGAGTTATCACATCGTAACGATTGAGGACCCGATCGAATTCGTGCATCGGCACAAGAACTCGACTGTTCACCAACGCGAATTACACTCGGACACATCGAGCTTCGCCTACGCGTTACGGGCGGCTCTACGGCAGGCGCCGAAGGTGATCCTGGTCGGCGAGATTCGCGACCTCGAGACTTGCGAGGTTGCGCTCGAGGCGTCGGAGACAGGCCACCTCGTGCTATCGACTTTGCATACCACCGACGCAGTCAAAACCGTCGAGCGGCTCATCGGATTGTTTCCGAAGAATCAAGAACACGTCATACGGATGCGACTTGCTGGAGCATTCCGGTTCATAATCTCGCAGCGGTTGATACCGCGGGCAGACAGTCGCGGGCGGGTAGCGGCGATCGAGATACTGAAGTCCACCGCGCGCACTCGCGACTACATAGAGAAAGGCGAGCGGGAAGGGAAGTCATTATACGATGCCATGCAGGATGGCAACCTCGACGGGATGCAGGTGTTTGACGCCGAACTCGAGCGTATGATCCGCGAAGGCGTCATAACCGTCAATGACGGTCTGGCTTACGCTACTAATCGCCAGAACATGCTTCTGAGACTCTCGGACCTGGGAGGCAGCTCGCTGGAAGAGGTGTTCGACGACCAGCCCCATACGAGCAGCCTCGTAGCGTAGCGCCTTTCAAAACCGCGCGTCATTGCTCCCTACATCAAAGCGTCGAGTTAGCCACTAAGAATAGACAGCAAGTCTGTTCTGATGTCCGAGTCTGAATAATCCTCGTCCAGATAGAAACTGAAACGATCATACGCCAGCAAATGCAGAAACAGCTCCTGAGTCAACTGCTCGTATCCAGCGGGATCCTCGCCGGCCGCCGCGCGAACAAAGATAGAAAGCTTGTGCCGGATCGCTTCCGCGTCCTGACTGAGTAAGACTTGTCGCCAGTCCCGCCTGTGTCCGGGGGCTTGTCTCGCGGACACGCTTGCGCGACTTCGGCGCTGGGCAACCGGGGTGAGGGCTCTCGTTGCCATTGCGCTGCTCCTGTCTCTTTGGTTGTTGAATTGGTGGTTGACAGCGCAGACGGCGGTGACTCCGACCCACGGTGCTATCCACAGGGCTGCAAGAATACAGCAAGTCAAACCTTTATTCAAGCTTCAAGGAACGTCCGGGCAATTCACCATTTCAGCGTGAGGTATCGAGCGAGTGTGCAGCGATGAAAAATGGCCGCCGCAAAGAGCGCAGGACCGCACGAAGGTTTCATGTAACCTGGAAAGTAACGGTCACAGGAATTGATTTCCGAGAAGGCGGCAGGCTTCTGAATCTAAGCTCGACCGGCGCGTTCTTCCATTTGCGGAAAGAGCCTGATCTGGGAGCGGCCTTAGAAATAGAAATCATTGTGCCGTTCAAGAAGAAGAACCGAATGAAGTACACAGCCACGGTGGTCCGCGTTGAAGACACTGCCACTGGCGCGGGTGTTGCGATGAAGTTCGATGACCTGCGCCCAGTTTTCGCCGAGGGATGATTAACTCGGCGCCCTGCGACGCGGCTGACACGCCCGAATTGACGTGTTGGTTAACTCTTCGTCTCTTGTCGCTTGGCGGGGCGCAGCAAATCTCTCGGAATCACCTTTGTAAGTTTTCGAATGTAGGTGGGGGTCACTCCAAGCGTTGCCGCTGCATCCTTCGCGTTGCCCCTTGCCTTGTGCAGCGCTCGCGCCCAGAGCCACTTTAGCAGCGATATCTTCGCCTCGGCCAGCAGCGGAATACTCGCGTCTGAGATTATGAAATATTGCTCCTGATCAAGCGCGTTGATGCGTCTGCGCGCCGCGTTGGCTTCCTTCTTCAATTCCGAGAGCGGCCGTGAGCCGAGCGCCGCTTCGACCTCGCTCAATAACTTGCAAGCTCCAACCGGGTTCTTGCTGCAAGTAGCCTGCACGAGCAGGGCCTTGATCTCGAGCTCTAACAACGAGGCGCGAAGATGGCGGGCGATCTCGAGCGCGCCCAAGAGCGCTGCCGCCGCCTCTTCATCTCGGTCTTGTGATAAATAGTATTTGCCAAGCGTGCGCCGCACCTCGGCCTTCTGAGATTGGCTGTTAGCGTGTTCGGCGATTTCCATCGCCGTTGCAAGCGCCCGCCTGGCCTTCTCCCATTCCATCCGACCAAGGTGCACTCTCGCCTTGATCTCATACGTTGAGGCAATCTGAGTGCTCCGCGCCCTGGTCCCTTTCTCTATGGCGCGGCTGACGTAGCTCTCCGCGCGATCATAATCTCTCAGACAAACCAACGTCGCTGCGATGTTATTCAACGTCAGGTAGCTGTACGGCTCGTGCGACATGCGTTCGAACGTCTCGTTGGCGAGCGTCAAGTACTTGAGTGCGGCTTCGTGTTCGCCAAGCACATTAAGCGACAACGCGACGTCAACCCGGCCAACCGCCAGATTGTAATCATCCTGGCTCTTTAACAGAATCCTTATTCCGCGTTCCAATGTGACGCGCGCCGCTTCTGCGGCTCCCGTTCGATTGCGCACCGCCCCCAGGCACAGGTAAGCGAGCCCCAGGCGATAGGAACGCGAGCCATCCGCGTACGTGGCGATAGCGCCCTCAAACCGCTGGGCGGCTTCTTCCCATCGCTCCAACGCCCACAACGCCTGTCCCTGGAGTTGCACCGCCTCGCCCTTTACGAACTCTTCATCGCGAACTGAGGCGATCGTCTCAGAAAGCGCAGCGAGTCGCAGGGTTTCCGCTGGTTCGTGCCGACGGTAATGGTACATCGCTGTCATCAATAACACCCTGGCGGACAACCCAAACGGTACGTGATCTATGTTCTCAATATAAGGACTAAGCGCTGCTTCCATATCATCCACGCGGCCGTTCCGCCCGGCCAACTCCGCGGCTAGCAACCTTCGACGGATCGTCTGGTCGTCGAACGCCGGACCTAGCCGCCAATCATCGCCTAACAGGCTTGCGATTTTGTCGTAATCCCCAGACTCGCGCATCTCCTCAAGGGCAGCAACGTCAATGTGGCTTCGTGGCAGCATATACCCTCCGGTCGGTTGGGACAGACCGCATTGTCAGACAGACGGTTCCGAGTGTCAAGAAGAAACGCGACTTTGATAGCGATTTCTGATAAACGAAAAACAAACGATCGCCAGCAGGAGTGAGAATGAAGAAAGAGTTCCGATCCTGCCCGCTCGACGTGGCGGCGTTTCCAAGAAATCTAATGTCACGACGTGCGTTCCCTCGGTAAGCTCTATCTCCATGTCGCCGAACTCTTCAGCTGTGTTGATCGGGACTTGATTTCCATCCACTCTGGCGGTCCATCCGCGAAAGTTGAAAGTGTGCACCAACAATTTGTCATCATCGGTCAATGTGGCCCGGATCACTCGATGCTGTGGTTTCCATTGTTCAACCATCACATCGCCGTTGTCGCCCGAGAGTTCGGCCTGCGGCAAACGATCAGGCATCTCGCCAGATTCATCGTCGCCGTTGTCCTCCGCGACCTCGGCTTGCGGGACAACGCGAGGCAGGTCCTCGGGATCGCCGGGCGCGGTGCTCGGGATCGTGGCCCAGTTCAAGTGCTCCGGCTCGGGCTCAAACACCGCTGAATCCATCATCGGACGCGCAACGGCAAACGCGCTGAACAGCACGGCGCCAGAGACCACCGCTGCGGCCAATGAAGCGAGCAAGATTCGCCGGGACCGCAATCGCTGCGCGCCTGCCCCGACCGCCGCCTGCGCGAATGCTCCTGACAGCAACGCGACTATCAGCGTGGTGATTGCGAGCATCCGCCAGGTGAAAACGCCGATATCGATCTTTGGGATCAGCGAGCCGATCGGCATCGAAGCCTTTGTCATCATGAAACTCGCCAGAGCTCCCACTATTATCCACAACAGTAATCTCAGTCTCAGCGGACCGCTCAGCAACGAACGTGTTTGTTTCCCGGATAGCATCACCGCTCCAACCCCGATCAGGGCCGTCCCCGAAATCCATATCCAATCGATCAATTTGAAGAAGCCGCGGTGAACGTCCGAGCCTTGGTATAAATCGTGAACGAACACGTAAGTCTTGTGATAAGGCCAGGTCTCGGCGATGTACTCTTTGTGAATCAAGTTTTGTTCGACTGCCGCTGGCAGCAAGTATGCTGCGGACAGCCCGATGCCTAAAGCCATCGCCGCGCCCACGGCCAGCAATCCCTTCCACTCTCGTCTCCTGATGCTCGAGACCAAGATGTAAACTCCGAACGCCAATGTGAACTGATAAGCGGTTGCGGGATGCGACCACAAGAACGCGCCATAGGTTGCGGCGAGTCCGGTCACACTGATCAACGCTGAATGGCGTTTCGTCTCGTTGGTGGCATTGTCCGAGGACGCTCTCATTAGCCGGTCGCCAAAGAACAACATAAGCGGCATCCAAATGAACGCAAGCAGCTCGGCAATCGCGCCGCGCTGGTACTGATCCACCAGGTGATAGGGGAGGAAAATATAAGCGGCCATTGCGACCAGCGACGCCACGCGCCCCATCACTTGCCGGGCGTACAGGTAGAGCGCGGCCGCGGCCGCGATCATAATCAAAAGATGAGCGTCCAACAACGCCCTAACCCAATCTCGCGCAACGAAGTAGCAAGCGGAGGTCAGATAGTAAACACCCGGCGGATAGTAACTGGTTGTCGGCGCACCGAATCCGCGGTTGGTGTCTTCTTCCCATCGGGGATATATCTCGCCGGCAGCTAGCCCATTGTGAAACGATCTCATCTGATCGTAGTGCAAAAACATGTCGTGAGTCGTCGGCATTCGAAGCTCGAAGGTGCCGCCGCCGTTCTCCGTTCCGCCCATGAAAAAGAACGGCACCACCGCGATTGCGGAAAGCCCGACGCACAACAGCGCGATCAGCAGTTTAGTCCTGCGCTCGACGGCGCCCCGGAATTTCTCATCGGCTTTCGCTGAAGTTTTCCCAGTCTTGCGTTGGAGACTTGGCTTCATCGATTCAGACTTTCAGCGCGTTTGGGGATTTGCTTCGAACGCTCGGGAGGAATGCTATCACATCAACCGAGCCATCAAAAATCCATGCGCGGTAATCTCTGAGCGCTAATGCTAAAATGATCGCTGGGATTCGAGTTGCCTTTGATGTCAAGAATGAAGTCATCTTTTTCATTGCTTCTTACGGGCTTCCTGTTGCTTGCTGCGACGCCTGCGCGAACTTCGACCCCGCCAACACACGAAGCCTCGCGGTCTACCGTTGAAGACGAACGCGGGTTACTAGCGTTAGACCAGACGCTGCGCGAGCTCAAGAACCCGTTCACGGTTATGTGCATCTCGGCGCGTCCGGGTGATGAAGACGACGGCGTGCTCGCGTTGCTCCGCAAGAAACTCGGCGCTCGCGTGGTGATGCTTTTTGCGACTCGCGGCGAAGGCGAAGATAGTTTGACTCGCCCGGAGTTGGGCCAAGATCTCGGCGAGGTTCATACCAGAGAAGCAATCGAAGCGGCGCGAATCATTGGCGCGGACGTGTTCTTCCTCAACTTTCGCGACGCTGGTTACACGACGTCGGCTAATGAAGCGTTGAGCCAATGGGGACAAGATGAAGCGTTGCGCCGGATGGTTCGCGCGATTCGCTTGCTACGCCCGGACGTAATAATCACTAACCACAATGCCCAGAAAGGTGAAGGCGCAGAGCAAGCCGTCGCGCGACTGACGAGGGAAGCGGTCGATGCGGCCGCTGACACAAAACTGGCTCCCGAAGCCGGTTCTGAGGTATGGCGGGCGCGACGCATCTTCGAGCGAGTTCGTCAGTCAGACGCCGACGTCACGATGAACCTGACCGAGTACGATCGCATTCGCGGCCGGAGCTACGCCGAAATCGGGCTCGCCGCCCATCGACGTTTTTATTCGAGAGGTTTAAACCTCGACCGCCTCACGGCTGATCGCGAGACGAGTTTTTACAAGCTGAGCGCCTCTTCTGATGAAAGGCTAAAGCCGGGCTCGGGACTGCTCGACGAGCTGTCGCTGCCGGAGAAGGTGATTCGCTCGATCGCGCCACCTCGCGTCGGCGATCTCGGAGTCGTCGATGCAATCGCGGCCGGCGAGCGGCTCGTGGACGCGTTGGCGGAGAAGCTGATCGAGAAGCGAGCCGAAGGAACGATTGACGAGATGCGCGAACGATACGGAGCCGACTTCGTGCGGGTCGTTCGCTTTACCGCGACTCTCGAGCGCGCGCTTGCCCTGTCATTGGGACTCAGATTTGAAGTCAAGCTTTCGGACAGCGTGGTTGTCCCTGGCCAGAAGCTGGCTGCGAGTCTAGTCCTTCACAACGGAAGCGCGCGAGCATTTCCGGTTGTCTTCAGCGCGCCGGAACGCCTTCCCTCTCCTGAAAGGAGCTCGGCGTACATCGACGCGGAGGTCACCGGCGTCGGGACCGGCGGCGTAGTCTCGAAAGAGTTCGAGTATGAGGTTGCAAGAGACGCGGCAATCACGCTTCCTCAGTCGTCCCGTCTTTATGACGAAGAATACTACGCGATCGGCTCAGCGTTGCCGGGGGCGCAACCAGTTGAACTCTTCGGCGATCGCGTCCTCGTGACCGCGGACGTGGGACTCGGAGAGGTTAACATTCGTCTCGCGGCATTGGCTCGATTCAACGTCGCGCCACCGGTTGAGATTTCGACCGCGCCGTTCGTGTTAATCGATGATTGGTCCAAACCGCGTGATATAGCCTTACCTGTGCGGGTGCGCAATCGGACGCAGGGCGCGCTCTCGGGGGCGCTGTGGGTAGTGCCGCTCGCGCTCACTAAAGACGATTACGAACCGGTGCACATTGCGTTCGCGCGAGAAGACGAAGAGGCGCAGATCACACTGAAGCTCGCGTTGCCGATCTTGAAGCCGCCTCTCGCGCCCGACGTGCTGATTGAGTTCAGGCGTGAAAAGCCGGCGCCGCCAGATCCGCTGGGAGTCGCAAAGATCTCTGTGAACGCGATTGGTTTCAAGGTTTCGGAGGACTTGAAGGTCGCTTACATCCGAGGTTTGGATGATTGGCTTTCGGTCGCGCTGACCGAGCTTGGCGTCGAGCATACCGAGTTGAGAGTCGACGACATCAGCGTAACTGAGCATGGCAACTCGATTGGCGCCGCTGCGAGCCGCGTGGGATGCGCCGATCTGGGACGGTTCGACACGGTAATCGTTGATTCTAAGGCCTACTTCGCGCGGCCGGAGCTTATATCACATCATCGCTGTTTGCTGCGATATGCCCATCAGGGGGGCAACTTGATTGTGCTCGGCCAGCGACCGGACGATTGGAACCTGATGTTGTCGGGCGTTCAATTTTCGCCGTACGCGATTACGCTCTCCAAAGATCGAATAGCACTTTCGTCCGCGGTGAAGATACTCGATGTTGAGCATCCGCTCACGACGCTGCCTAACAAGCTAACGTCGAAGGACTTCGAGGCTTGGATTGGCGAGCGAGCAGCCGATGTTCCTCGAGAATGGTCAAAGGAGTACACACCGCTGGTCGAATCGGGCAATGGCGACGTACCCAACCGCGGGATGTTGCTGGCTGCTCGTTACGGAGAAGGGACGATTGTGATGGCGAGTCTCGCGCTCCGCCGGCAACTGCTGGCCGGCAACGATGGCGCTTATAGAGTGTTTTCGAATCTTTTGATCCGCAGATCACGCAGATGACACAGATGAAACGATGTAAAGGACAAATGCAACTAATCTCTGCACTTTTCCCTCGTGAAAGCCTGAGAGACGTAATAGATCAGTCCGCTTTAAACGTCTTTTTCAATCTGTGAAATCTGCGGCATCTGCGGATACTTTCGCTAGCGTGGCAACTGAGGTCTTTGTCTTTGATTGCCGCCCGGCGGTCCACCGGGCAGGCGCTGCTGCTGATTGGGTCCTCCCACCGGCTGTTGGTTGATGGGCATGTTCTTCGGTATGTACATGAACACCCACTCCTCATAGTTCTCCAGCCCAAAGTAGGCATTCATCGCTTTCCCTTTTCTTTTCGGGGCAACGCCAACGATGGGTGCGTTGCTGTGTCCGGGCGCATCGGAGGAGAATAAATGTGCGAGCGGATCATTGGCTACATCGTCGTCATCGTCGTCGTCGTCATCATCGTCGCTTGTTTGAGGCGGACGCGCTACGCCGGCTTGTCCCGGTTGGGTTCCTTGACTACCGGGCGCTGGTTGGCCTTGAGTCTGACCACCCGAAGGCGGGGTCGAAACAGGTGGAGTCGAAGGAGTAGATTTCTTAAAAGCACTCTTCTGCGGCGGTCCGGCTATCAGCAAATACTGAGGGGGAATAGGGACAAGGGTCTCAGCCGCCCAGGCCTGCAGGAATTTCATGATCCTGGGATCGCGCGCTCGGACGGGTTCCCATTCAGAGTTGCTGACGGGATCGATCATTGCCGATGGTCTGACAAACTTGAGCTCGGTCACGCCGATGGTGACGCCATCACGCAGGTTCTTGAGCTCGGTCAGATAGGGCAGCGGGTTGGGCGGCGCAAAGAGTTGAATAGCCCCAAGCCGGCCGCGATTGTAGTACCGCGCGATTCCCACCGCCATCTGCTCTCCGCGGTACAGCATCTCGACTTCTTTCTCGCGCTGGACTTGCGCCTGGATGTTCGGTACGACCGCCGAAACAAGCACGATGCTCATAACACCCAGCGCAAGCAGCAAGCCGAGCAATGCCCAACCGTGCTCGTCTGAACGCACTCTTTTCATCTCACCTTGTCCTGAAGAGGCACGCGCCTCTTTATGTCGTATTGAGAGTTTGTAATATCAATCGCATCAGCCGAAATCGCGTCGACGCGCCATACTCCCATGATCGTCTCGCCGACCTTCACTCGTTTGATCTCTTTGGTCGCGTTCAACTCTACCACTGCGTAATTGTACTGCGCTTGACCGAGCGCGCCCAATCTTCCCTTGTAAATGAACTGGGGCTCAGGCGCTGGTTGAACGACGAAGGCTAACGCGTTCGAGTACTGCGTCGGATCGCTCTGTGACTTCACTGATATGCTGATATTTCGCGCGAACCCGTACTCTTGGGGCGTGATCTCGGTTGAAAGCTGAGCCTGGCTCACGCGCTTGGTGGGCCTCTGCGCGCCGTCAAATAGTATCTGCGCGTCAGCCGGAATCTTATTGCCTGAAACCACAAGCGTGATGGGTCTTGGGGTGCCGGCCACTGCTGTCTGAGGCTGAACAGCAATGAG
>DATFWM010000299.1:0-2252 GCA_035259295.1 Blastocatellia bacterium
GGATCGTGGTCGACGTAAACTTCATACGGAATGCGCGTCTTCACTGAATTGGGTCGAGCGCAGTAATCGTGGCCATCCCTGTGTTCTCACGTGCTTCCTTGATGAGGTGTGCACCTTCGGCGACAGTTGGGCGGCTCATGATCCCGGCAAACGGAGCGTATAACTTCATTTTATCGATCCGGCGTTCTCTCAAGCCCAGAGTGGAGCTTCAACCGCACAGAGCTTCAAGGGCATTGTCGCGCCTGCGCGCTCCTATGACATCGCGCCGCCTTTTGATGGCCAGGTCATTAAAATCCATTTCGTGCCGGGCGAAATTCAAGACGCAGAAGCGTACACCGAAGCTAAGCGCGTCGTTTTTCCGCGAAACGGCACACCGCAACGCTGTCGCGTGAGAGGAGACCGACCATGCAAGCGAAAAGACACCGAGTGCCGGTTCTACTCGCCACCATGACGCTGACGATTGCGCTGTCCGGCGCGGCTCTTGGTCAAACCCCGGCCCAGCAGCAGCCCACGCCTGAAGTCCTCGAATATAAGGGGCTCGTGGCTGCTGCGCGCGAAGTGGAGATAGCTCCTCGCCCCGATGGGCTCTTGAGCAAGATCAACTTCGCGGCCGGCCAGCTTGTGAAGGAAGGCGACCTTTTGTTCAAGTTCGCTTCGAAGAGCAATGAACTCTCACTCGCACTTGCTCACGCAACTCAGAAACAGGCTGAGGCGCAATCAGGGCTCGCCGAGGTGAACCTGAAGAACAAGCAAACTTTGCGAGCCCGAAACGTCGGGTCCGAAATGAAGTTACTGGAAATGCAAGCACAGCGCGATATCGCAGCCGCAAAGGTCGAGGAAGCTCGTGCTAACGCGGCCATCGCCGAGATTGCTCTGCAGCAGATGAAACTCTACGCGCCAATTTCCGGCCTTATCAGCCGCCCGTCGATCAAAGAGGGCGCGTACATCACCAAGGAAGCCCGAGATCAGAGCCGTCTTGCCACCATCGTCCAACTAGATCCGATCGATGTGATCGGCCAAGCTCCGGCCGTCATGTATTTTCAGCGCGGCACCACACTCAAGAGCCTCGAGCAGGCCGCCGAGCAGCGTGAATTCGAACTCGTCCTGCCGACCGGCGACAAGTATCCGCACAAAGGTCGTCTCGTGGCTGGAGCTTACGAGTTCAACCCTGCAACCCAGACCACCGAGATTACTGTGGAGTTTCCTAACCCAGACTATCTGCTGAGGCCTGGCCTGAGCGTAACCCTTCAATCGTTTGTCCGCGCGAATTAAGCCGGTGAAATTCGAGATGGCTGTAAACATTACGACGCTAAGGCGCCCGGACTTGCTGTGCCGCCTTCGATGTTGCTGCGCGCTGACGAGGTGATTGAGTAGGTCGTGCTATGTCCGCTTTTGGCACAAAGCGGACATTCCGCCACTGAGTTCCAATGTCCGCTTTTGGGGGTAAAGCGGACATCGAATTCATGTTTGAAGTGGCGACGCCAGACTCGTGCGTGTCTCTTCTGAAATCTTCAGATTAAATGCATCTCGCGCGCCGCCGTACTCAGCTCGTCACGGAACGCGGGGTCAGCGAGCCCGATCAGGGCGTGGGCGCGCTCGTCAGAGCTCATGCCGCGCAGATTGCAGATGCCGTGTTCGGTGACGAAGTATTGCGTGTCGAGTCGCGGATCTGTCGCTGGACCTTGCAGCTTCGGCACGATCCGCGATGCTTTGCCATGGGCAGCAGTCGACGACCCGACGATGAATGACAGGCCGCCGCGCGAGTAGGACGCGCCCTTGACGAAGTCGAGGTGACCGCCGGCGCCTCCGTACTCATGCGTGGCCAGGAACTCAGCGTTGACCTGACCGGTGAGATCGACCTCGATCATCGCGTTGACGGAAACGACGTTATCGTTTTCTCCAATGACCCGTGGATCGTTAACGTAGTCAGCCATCCGACATTCGATAGACGGATTATCGTCGAGTAGATCGTAGGTCGCGGCAGTACCCATCGCAACGTTGAACACGCTTTTCCCGCGATCGATAGTTTTGCGCCGGTTGGTGACGGCACCGCAGGTGATGAGGCTAGCGATCCCGTCGCTCAAGAGTTCGGTGTGCACGCCAAGATCCTTCCGGTTGGTCAGCTCGCCTGCGATGATGTTTGGCACGCCACCAACACCGATTTGCCGATCCATATCGGTGGTCGCCTTGCTTCGGTAGATGTCGATCGCACTGGTGTTTTCGCGAGCGAAGCGGATTATCGTGGAAGTCAA
>DATFWM010000300.1:0-5557 GCA_035259295.1 Blastocatellia bacterium
AGCTGGAACTTAGGGCTTTCGTGCAAACGCAGGAGGTATCCGCGCCCAGAGTGGCCCCCATCCTAATCAGTCCAGATGGCAGCTTCCGAATAGCAGGCTTGCGAGCAGGCAAGGTGCGGATTGTGTTGGGAGGATACCCGCCGCCTAAAGGGTTTTCGCTCCTTCGCGTGGAACGTGATGGTGTGCCGCAGAGCGACGGCATCGAGGTCAACGCAGCCGAGAACGTGTCCGGCGTTCGGGTGATCATCGGCTTTGGCTCGGGTGCCGTGCGCGGACTGATCAGAGTGCTAAGCGGCGAGACGACTCCAGATTTGCGATTCAGGATAATCTATCGTCGCTTAGACAGTGAAGTTGCGATGCCTTCCTCGACAACTGCGGACTCTCGTGGACGTTTTAACATTGAAGGGTTGATGGCGGGACAGTACGAGATCGAGGTTCAGCCGATGTATGTGATGTCTTCGTCCCCAGCAGGTCCTCCCGCCCCGGGCCGCCTCCCACAGAAGACGCTTGCAAAACAAAACATCACTGTGGCAGACGGCGCCGAAACCGAAGTGACGCTCACGATTGATCTGGGAAGCAAGGATAAGGGAAGTGACAAGTGATTGCGCTCACTAGGACTATCACTTTCGTGACTATCTTCGTGTTCGTTGCGGCTTTTGCCGTGAGGACTCAAGAACGGTCCGCCGCACAAACCCAATCCTCAACACGGCGCGGCGGGTCCATCATAGGTCGCCTGATCAATGAATCGACTCAGCCCATCCAAGGTGCCGGGATAAACGTTCGCGCTGTCGGAGCGACTGGAGCGGGCCGGTCGATCGGAACCGATGAAGACGGGAGGTTTCGCGCTGACGACCTCGCGCCAGGAGCGTATACGGTTTCGGCGTATGTAGCCGGGTACGTTTCCGCCACGGACTCTCCGGATCGCCAGTATTATCGGACCGGTGAGACGGTGATTCTAAGAATGGTCAAGGGGGGTGTGATAACCGGCAAAGTTACGAATTCCGAAGGTGAACCGCTCATCGGAGCGCGCGTTGCAGCCATTCGAGTGCGCGATGTAGAAGGGCGCCCGATACGCGGGGCGCGATCATCCGTCATGTCGCGTCAGACCGACGACCGAGGCGTGTATCGGATCTATGGACTGCAATCCGGCTCTTATTTGGTAGTCGTGAACGGAGGCGACTCGAATTACTACCCGCCAACCGCTTACGATTTCGACGCCCCGACCTATTATCCTTCGACCACGCGAGACGCAGCCGCTGAAGTATCGGTTCACACAGGCGACGAGATCACGGGGATTGATATCCGATATCGTGGAGATAAAGGCTACATAGTCAGTGGTACCTTCTCCGGCGCGATCGGATCGACTTCGCCAACCAGCGGTGTCTGGTTGTCCTTAGCTCATGCTTCGAGCGGCATCATTGAATCCAGCAGTTACAACTCCTTGCGTGGAGGCGAACGGTCTTTTGCGCTTTATGGCGTACTAGACGGCGAATACGATTTGTTTGCTCAAATGTCCAGCGGGCTCGATAACAGGGCGGCGTCCACGCCGCAACGCATCAAAGTGAAGGGAGCAGACGTCACCGGCATCGAATTAGCTCTTACGCCGCTTGGGTCGATCTCAGGCCGTGTTGTCCTGGATGTGTTGCCGGAATCCGAGCGCAAGGGCGATTGCAAGAACATGCATTCCTCACCGATGGAGGATGCTGTGATAGTTGCTCGCCGCGACAAAGGCACAAAAGACCAATCCAACCTGGCGCTCCCGTTGCCAAACGAAGCGACGCCGGACGAGAAAAGTGAGTTCCAGATTCTAAACTTGAGCGCCGGCCGCTACAGACTCGAGCCGCGCTTACCCAACGAAGATTGGTTTGTGCGATCAGTTACCGTATCGGGAGCGGGGGCAGGCACTGACAAGTCTGTCAGCCCCGCGTCAAGACAACAGAGCGATGCCGGCAGTGCAGGCGTTACGATAAGATCCGGGCAGCGAGTAACCACCTTGACCGTAACGCTTGCCGAAGGCGCCGCGGGAATTCGCGGTAAGGTCGTCCCGGCCTCGGAGACAGTAACCTTGCCTTCCAGATTGCGAGTTCACCTGCTGCCTGCTGAAGCAGATTCGGCGGAGGATGTATTGCGTTACGCTGAAGTTTCGGTGGATGGCGAGGGAGCATTTTCGATCAGCAACCTTGCCGCAGGCCGCTACTTCGCACTCGCTCGCGCGGTATCGGATGAGGAGTTTATCGAGCGGACGCCTCCGCCGCTTGCGTGGGATGCCGCGAGCCGCGCGAAGCTAAGGCGAGAGGCGGCCGCAGCGAACGTGGTCGTCGAGCTTCGGCAGTGCCAGCGTCTGGCGGAGTATGTTTTAAAATACAAGCCGGCGTCCGGGGTCAAGGTGCGCCCTCCGAAATCGAGCCGCTAGATCAACAAGCCGATCCTCTTCCAACCTTCCGCGCAGCTTTGGTAATGACACATAAACTTGCTATCCTCATCGAGCGCTAGATCGCGCGCGGCCTGACGCTTGTGAGACTTGACCAGTAAGGCATCAAATGAAGATTAGCTACAACTGGCTAAGCGAGCTTGTGACGCTCACGCTCAGCCCCAAGGAGCTGGCAGAGCGGCTGACGATGGTCGGCTTTGCCGTCGAGGGTATCGAGCGAATCCGCGACGATCATATCCTGGATTTCGATCTCACCTCGAATCGCCCGGACGCGCTTTCTCATCTGGGGATAGCTCGGGAGGCGGCGCTTGTGTGCGGCACGTCTCTTACTTCGCGAACCCTAAGGTTGAATGAAACGGACGAAAGTGCCCAGTCCATTGCTTCGGTCGAGATTCTCGATACAGACCTCTGCCCCCGTTATGCCGCCCGAGTAGTTCGCGGAGTGAAAGTCGGGCCGTCGCCAAAGTGGCTGACAGATCGCCTCGAATCAATAGGCCAGCGCTCGGTCAACAATGTGGCTGACATAACTAATTATGTGATGTTCGAGATGGGCCAGCCCACTCACGCGTTCGACTTGAATCTGTTGCACGACCGCAGAATCATCGTCAGGCGTCCTCGCGCGGGCGAGCAGATAACAACGCTCGACGGATTCACTCGCGAGCTTTCTCCCGAAATGCTGGTCATCGCCGATGCGGACCGGCCGGTTGCGATAGCTGGCGTAATGGGCGGCGCAGATACAGAAATCAACGAGCACACGACGGACGTGCTAATCGAGAGCGCTTATTTCAACCCGACGTCGATTCGTCACACCGCGCGAGCGTTGGGGCTTGACACCGAAGCGTCGTACAGGTTCGCGCGTGGGGCCGACTACGAAGCGCAAGTCCGCGCAGCCGATCGTGTCGCGCAAATGGTAGCGGAGATTTCGGGTGGAGAAGTGCTCCGCGGCGCCATTGATGCTTATCCCGCTCGGATCACCCGCGATGCCGTCTCGTTGCGCGAGTCGCGCGTCGAACGCCTGACAGGTTTGAAGGCCAGGATCGAACGCGCAGCCGAGATTCTCCGCAGGCTCGAGTTCGAGGTCAAAGTGAACGCAACGGAAAGGGAGTTGCGCGCGCTTGCCCCGTCGTTTCGAGTCGACATCTCCCGCGAAGAAGACCTGGTCGAAGAGGTTGCGCGCCACGTCGGTTACGATCTGGTTGATGTGACGCTGCCGCCGTGGGGCGGTGCGGGGAAGTACCCTGCGGGCGACAAGCAGCGTCGAGACGTCAGGCGAGCGCTCATTGCGTTGGGCTTTGATGAGGCTTACTCATTCAGCTTCGTCAACGGCGAACGCGATCGGCTGTTCCGGCGAAGCAAGACACCCGCGGCGACTCTCATGAACCCGATCGACGTGAATCAATCCGAGATGCGCGCCTCGCTGATCACGGGGCTGCTGGAAGCGGTTCAGCACAACTTCAATCAAGGCACTCGCGATGTGAAGCTGTTTGAGATAGGCCGCGTGTTTGAGGCCTCATCTCCCGACGGGAGGCCTACCGAGCGCGAGGTCCTTGGGCTTGCGATGGCCGGCGCGTTGTTACCCGATTCGTGGCACGGCGCGGGTCAGATCGACTTTTACGACTTGAAAGGCGCCGTCGAAGCGGTGTTGTCCACTCTCAACTTCTCAGGCTTTACAATTAACCGGGCCGGTGTAGAATACCTGCATCCTGGACAGTCGGCGGCGCTTGCGCGCGATGGTGAAGAGGTAGCGCGGTTTGGGCGTCTTCATCCGCGCGTGGCTTCTGCGTACAAGTTCCGCCAGCCGGTATTCGTCGGCGAACTTGAATTCGAAAAATTACTGGCGATTCCCGCCGATGAGGTGCGATACTCGGCGTTACCCAGGTTCCCGGCTGTATCGCGAGATGTATCGGCGTTGGTCCCCGATAAGGTTGCGTGGGGCGACATTGAAAAAGCGGTTGGCGAACTCGGGATCCCGGAAGCTGTCTCGGTTCGAGTCTTCGACATGTACAAAGGCAAAGAGATGCCCGAGGGTTTCCACTCTCTGGCATTCAGGGTCAGATATCGAGCTGAGGACCGCACTCTTACTGATGAAGAAGTAGCGGAAATGCATCAGCGGGTTAGGGCCTTGCTCGAAGAACGCTTCGGCGCACAGCTAAGATGAGAAGTGATGCGTGAATCGTGATGCGTGATTATGGGTCACGGATCACGAATCACGAATCACGGTTGGAGAATCCTGTGAGCGCAGTATACGGTTTAGAAAAGCTTTCACACTTGGAAGACAAAATTTATCGCACGATCGAGCAGTTCAAACGCGAGCGGCACGAGAAAGAAAAGCTCGAGCGCGAGGTGCTCAAGCTGCGTGGGCAGCTCAGCCGGGTGAGCGACGACAAGGAGCATCTTGAGACCGAGGTCGAACGATTGCTCATCGAGCGTGACGCGATCAAAGATCGGGTCGAAGGCGTGCTCGGCAAACTTGCGATGCTAGAGTTGGAAGAGGTCTAAGACATCGCACTGGATGCGCGCTCATCGCTTTGGCTTCCGATCCTTTGAGCGACACCGGATGACTATGGACAACCCAAATCAATCACACAAAGTCGTCATCTACAACCAGACATACACGCTTCGGAGCAGTCATGACTCTGAGTACATCCAGCAGCTTGCCGAGCACGTGAACGAACGGATGAATGAAATCGCTCGGGCAACGATGACGGTGGACTCGCTCAGGGTAGCGATATTGGCGGCGATTCAGATCGCTGATGAGCTTTATCAATCGCGACGGGAAATGAAAGAGACCGAAGAGGAAATAGCCGACCGCAGCGCAAAATACGCCGAGCTACTCGATCAATTCCTTCGCGCAGAGACGGTCGAACCGGCAAAATAAAGCTCGCCTTGTGCCCCGCCCGCGACAAACTCACCAAAAAGAATATTCGTCAGTGCTCTCGGGGATCAGGATGTTCGAGTATCGCCTTGGCTTGCACTTCACGGTAGCGTCGAATGGCCTCGCGAATTTCAGGATGCTTGACGCCGAGTATCGCCGCCGCAAACAGCGCGGCGTTAGCCGCTCCCGCGCGCCCGATCGCAAGCGTGCCAACCGGAATGCCCGCCGGCATCTGGACCATCGACAACAGC
>DATFWM010000301.1:0-3061 GCA_035259295.1 Blastocatellia bacterium
TTCGCTCCGATTTCGCTCGCGTGCTGAACCATGATTTCAAATGCTTCTGCGCGAGCGACTTCACACAACCTGGTGAACGCGGTGATGTTGCCACCGACTATCGTGTGCAAGGTCCCGCCCAGAGTTCCAAAGATCGAGCGGGAGCGCACGGTAATCCCGCGCACGACACCGAACGTGCGAACTATTCGAAAGCCATCGAGTGTAAATGCAGTCGTCACCATGTGATGTGACAAAGTGTAGCGCTGAGAAACGTCATACGGCGCGCTCGTGCTAATGCTCTGCTGGGCTCGGTCCAGCTCGTCAAGTTTGCCTCTCACAGCCTTGTCCTCCGTTGTTGACGCCGGAAAGATAAATCCTGGACTGGAAATCCGCAAGGCGGCACGGAGGTAGGGGTGCGCGTCATCTTTTCGCGTAATCCCACCCACGGCAGTGGGTGGATGTTTCAGGTTCAGCCTTTGGCTGTAGAGCACGATCGCGAGGAGTTTGTGGTCTCGCTGGTTATAGGCAGCACTTGAACATTCCACCCACTGCCGTAGGTGGGATTCAGGGAAGTTCGAGTGCGCCCGTCTTTGTAGGCTGGGTTTGAACGATCCACCCACTGCCGTGGGTGGGATTACGCGAAAAGCTGACGCGCACCCCGGAGGTAGCACAGACTTCAGTCTGTAAGCGGCTGTGCCACGTTGCCAGGCTGTCATCGCAGTCGCTACAATCCTGATTGAATCAAAGCCTCTCGTAGGAGTCTCGAGTGTCGAACATTAATCGCAGAGAGTCGGTAACGGTAGACATCGACGGCGTAAAAGTCGGAGGAGCGGGTCCGATCATCGTCCAGTCGATGACCAACACTGACACTGTCGACATCGAAGGGACTGCCCTGCAGTGCGAGCAATTGGCGCGCGCGGGCTCCGAGCTTGTGCGGGTGACGGTCAACACTCGCCCGGCAGCGGCAGCGGTTCCACACATCGTCGAGCGCCTCGCAGAGCGAGGAGTATCCGTTCCAATCATCGGAGACTTTCACTACAACGGTCACATCTTACTCAAAGAGTACCCGGAGTGTGCGCGGGCGCTGGCAAAGTACCGAATCAATCCTGGCAACGTCGGACCGGGCAGACATCACGATAAAAACTTTCAGGCGATGATCGAAGTCGCGATCGAGAACAACAAGCCCGTTCGCATTGGCGTCAATTGGGGCTCGCTCGATCAAGGCTTGCTGACGCGGTTGATGGATGAAAACGCAGCGCGGCCCGATCCTAAAGATGCGCGCGAGGTCATGCGCGAAGCGGTCGTCGTCAGCGGACTCGAATCCGCAGAGCTTGCCGAGCGATGCGGTCTGCCTCACGATCGGATCATCCTGAGCGCCAAGGTGTCTGAGGTTCAAGATCTGATCGCGATCTATCGCGACCTCGCATCGCGTTGTGATTATCCGTTGCATCTCGGACTCACCGAAGCAGGCATGGGCAGCAAGGGCATTGTCGCCTCTACCGCCGCGCTTGCTGTGCTTTTGCAAAGCGGCATCGGCGACACGGTCCGCGTTTCGCTCACGCCTCGGCCCGGCGGCGACCGAACAGAAGAGGTCATTGTCGCGCAACAGATTCTCCAGACGATGGGCTTGCGAAGCTTCATTCCTCTCGTGACTGCATGTCCCGGCTGTGGGCGAACGACAAGCACTTTGTTCCAAGAGATGGCCGAAGACATTCAAAACTACATTCGCGACCAGATGCCGGCGTGGAAAGAGAAATACGTTGGCGTTGAAGAATTGAAGGTCGCGGTGATGGGTTGCGTAGTGAACGGCCCGGGGGAATCGAAGCACGCGAACATCGGGATTTCGTTGCCGGGCACGGGAGAAGAACCTCGCGCGCCGGTGTACGTCGATGGGAGCAAATTCGTCACGCTTCAGGGAGCGACGATTGTGAAGGATTTCATTAGGATATTGGACGAGTACATCGCTGCGCGCTACGCAAACTGAGATCTATTGACCTTGACGCGTCCTTGATGTTTAGTCCGCCGTCAGAATTTGCCACCAAGACTCTAAGACACGAGGGAGCTCTAAATGAGCGCGACGCCTTTCGCTGCTGTTTCGCAGAGAGAAGAAGTCCTAGCTAAGCATATCGTGAATGCTGCCTATCGCGTTCACAAGCAACTTGGGCCCGGCCTTCTGGAGAAGGTGTACGAGGCCTGTTTCTGTCATGAGCTACGGAAAGCGGGGATAAGCTACAAGAGGCCGTTCGATATTCCAATTGTTTCTGATGGCTTGATCTTCGATGAAGGTCTTCGCTTGGATGTGTTGGTTGACGACCTCATCATTTGCGAGTTGAAAGCTGTCGAGCAAGTGAATCCGGTTTGGGAAGCGCAGGTGCTGAGTCACTTGAGACTAACCGGGAAGCGCCTTGGGTTTCTGATAAACTTCAACGTTCCACTCATCAAGAGCGGAATTAGAAGATTCATCATCTGAACCTTCGTGCTGCTTCGTGCCTTGGTGTCTTTGTGGCGCCCGGATCTTTGCCACTAAGACTCGAAGACACAAAAGCGGCACTAAGAAAGGCAAGTCATGAAAACCCTAATCAAGACCGGAAACGTGGTCACCGCCGTTGACAACTACGTCGCGGACATTTTGATCGAAGACGATAAGGTTGCGGTCATTGGCAACAAACTCACAATCGAAGCCGATCGCACGATCGACGCCTCGGGCAAGCTAGTAATTCCCGGCGGCATCGATCCGCACACACATATGGAACTGCCGTTCGGCGGGACATTCGCCTCAGATGATTTCCGAACGGGAACCATCGCTGCGGCTCACGGCGGAACGACCACGATTATCGACTTCGCGGTCCAGTATCACGACGAGTCGTTGATTCAAGCCGTCGACAACTGGCACGCCAAGGCCGAAGGCAAGACGGCAATCGATTACGGCTTTCATCTGATCACTACCGATCTCCCCGACGAACGCGTGCCCGAGATGCGCAGGCTCATCAACGAAGGAGTGATGAGCTTCAAGCTTTTCATGGCTTATCCCGGAGTGTTTCTTGTCGACGACGCGACCATCTATCGCGCGATGAAGACGGCA
>DATFWM010000302.1:0-5310 GCA_035259295.1 Blastocatellia bacterium
CGGTCGTCTCCCACTCGCCGTAGATCGAAGCGAACCCACGTGAGTACAAGACCCGATTCGTCGCGCGGTCTCTTACCTCAAAGAAGTACTTTCCCAGATTCGTGTCGTCGATGTTCTTCTGTGGACTGCCCGGCCACCCGAGGGGCTCGATGACCACGCGATCGAGGCTGAACATTTCCTGGGACGCGTTGCCGGTGTGATAGTAATCAACGCGCATCGTGCGCGGGGCGGATGTTTGAGCTTGCGCTGTAGCAGGGAATGCCGATGCCAGTAAGCAAAGGCGCAATACGAGCGACAATCTTTTCAGCATGGCGGGTTAACCCAAGACGTCGTCTTCAGTGGCCGCCGGGAATTCGATGCGGTCGTAAACATCGGCGAGCGGTAAGCTGCACTCAATTGATTTCAACTTTCCACGCAGTTGAACCCCCAGCGTGGTGATGGCATTCGTACCTATCAGGCTGTGCTCCGGGCTCTCGCCCGCCATAGCGTAGATCAGGCCATCTAGCCATTCGTGTCGCTCGAAAGCTTCACGCTCCATCGCCAGGTATTCCCCTGGAGTGTGGAGCACCTCAACTTTTGGAACACTCATCGCGCGCTCTCCTTGAAAGGTCCGACGAGCTTTAGTCTCGTTTCGAGCTGAAGCTGCTATCAAGTCGCCGACAACTGAAGTTTGTCGGACAGGAGTTTGGACATTTCGAGTTGCGAATCCCACCCACGGCAGTGGGTGGATCGTTCAAGTCCTGCCTACAAACAGATGCGCGCGGACACCTGGAATCCCACCCACGGCAGTGGGTGGATCATTCAAGTCCTGCCTACCGGCGCGAGTTCTCTGATCCGCGGCCACCAATCTCACCCGCTTCGTGATCGCGTTAGGCTGGAACTGAACGATCCACCCACTGCCGTGGGTGGGATTCCAAGCCAGCCCAGTGCCATCCCAGTAAGCCGTGCTTGAACGATCCACCCACTGCCGTGGGTGGGATTTTCGCTTTTCACACCTCGCCAGTTAGGTCGTATTCCCGTCTTAAAATGTCCAAACTCCAGTCCGACAAACTGAGGTTTGTCGGACATCAATAATACTCGGGGATTCTACCACGATTCCCAGGCGCTTGCGCTACGTCGAAGCGCTTACCTAGAATCCAAATACCGCGAGGACTCGTCACTTGCTAAAGCTGACAACGCCGCTATACGAGCTACATTTGCACGAGATTCAGCGCGTCGCGATGAAGACCGCCCAGAAGCTTGCCCAGGGCGCCGCGGGCTCAGCCTCACCCGCCGACGCGCATCACGTGACGGTCGAGGACCTGATTCACTATTTGCCGATGCGCTATGAGGACCGCTCCACGCTGGCGCGCATTCGCGACCTTCAAGATGGAATGTGGGCTACCATCGGCGGGGAAGTGCGAATCGCAGGAACTTACGCCGTGAAGAGCGGAAAGCTGCGCATCTTTGAGATTTCGGCGGTTGACGGCACCGGCCAGATTCGCGCTTTTTGGTGGAATCAGGGTTACCTTCAGAACTCGTTCAAACAAGGCCGCCGCGTTCTGCTGTACGGCCAGTGGAAGCGAAGCCGCCGCGGTTTTTTCGAAGTCGAGAACCCCGATTACGAATTCGTGTTGGATGACGACGACGCGGACCCGATTCACACAGGCCGCCGCGTTCCTGTTTACCGCAAGCTTGGCGAGATTCGCACAAAGCAGCTTCGATCAATCATGCATCACCTGCTCGAGCGACTCGACTTCGCGGAAATCGAAGAGGCGCTGCCTCAAGAAGTGCTCGCACGCAACAAGCTAATAAGCAACGCTGCCGCGCTTCGTCAGGTGCACTTTCCAGCCGATGATGCGCCGCTTGACGAGTACAACAACTCTCAGTCCCCTGCACATCAGCGGCTGATCTTCGAAGAGTTCTTCCTGCTATCGCTTGCGATGGGCCTTCGCAGGCAGGGCCGCGAGCAGGCGCCGAAAGGCACAATCATCGAAGTAAACGATCGTGTGCGAAACGCCGTTCGCTCTGTGCTTCCCTTCAAACCGACGAATGCGCAGAAACGAGTGCTGGGCGAAATCGTCGCCGATATGACAGGCTCGAAGCCGATGAACCGGTTGCTTCAAGGCGACGTCGGATCGGGCAAAACGATCGTCGCGGTTCAAGCGGCAGTTGTCGCCATCGAGAGCGGCTATCAGGCGGCGATCATGGTGCCCACCGAGATCCTCGCGGAACAGCACGCCAGGAACGTCAAGCGGATGCTCGCGAAGACTCCTTATCGAGTCGAATTGTTGACAGGCTCGCTGACGGCTGCGCGCAAGCGGAAACTTCACGCCGACATTGAAGCCGGCGAGGTTGACTTGGTGATCGGGACTCACGCGCTTATTCAGGAAGCGATCAAGTTTCACAAGCTCGGCTTTGTGGTGATCGACGAGCAGCATCGCTTCGGCGTGCTTCAACGCGCGGAGCTGATAAAGCGAGGTTATAACCCGGATGTGCTGGTGATGACCGCTACACCGATTCCGCGTTCGCTTGTGATGAGCGTTTATGGGGATCTGGATCTGTCTGTCATCGACGAAATGCCGCCGGGAAGAAAGCCGATCATAACCAGAGTGCGAGGCGAGGAAGCTCGGCGGAAAGTCTATCAGTTTCTCGACAAGAAAATTCGCGAGGGCGGTCAGGTCTACATCGTCTACCCGCTGGTCGAGGAGTCCGAGAAACTCGATCTGCTCAACGCGACGCAGATGGCCGAGCATCTGCAGAGCTCCGTCTTTCCACGATTCCGAGTCGGGTTGATACACGGTCGAATGAAACAAGAGGGAAAAGACGCCGTGATGGACGACTTCCGCAAAGGCGCGATTCACATCCTGGTCTCGACCACCGTCATCGAAGTCGGAGTCGACGTGCCGAACGCGAGCATCATGATCGTCGAGCACGCCGAGCGATTCGGCCTCTCCCAACTTCATCAGCTTCGAGGACGCGTGGGCCGCGGAGGCGAACAGTCTTATTGCATACTGTTGGCTGGAGACAAGCGCAGCCCGGAAGCGCGCGAGCGATTGGCGATAATGGAACAGACTAACGATGGCTTTAAGATTGCGGAAAAGGATTTGGAGATACGCGGCCCCGGTGAAGTGATGGGAACTCGGCAGTCTGGCTTGCCAACGTTTCGGGTGGGGAACATCGTGCGCGACTACAGGTTGCTTGAGGTTGCCAAGCGCGAAGCCGATTATATGTTGAACGAACGCCGCAACACGCGCGAGACGGCGAAGTTGGTTGAGGTAGTTCGCCGGCAACCTAAGTTCGGTTTGGCAGCAGTGGGATAAAGGAGGTTCTCGCGCCGAAGCACCCTTCAGACTGTGTCTCTCACGCCGGCCAGACCAGCGGCCGGTCCTGAAAGACAATGCGCCAATCAAGCACCTCGTTGTACATCAGTCGAGTCGTCTGCTCAACCGCTTGTCCGAGCAGTTGCGAGTTCAGTTCATCAGGACGCGTCGGCACATTGGCCACAGCTTGGCGGAGTTGCGCGAGTTCCGCGCGCATTGCGCGCGATCGCTCAACAACTCGATGGAATTCGCCCTGGCTCCGAACAGCCGCCATCGCCGCGCCGAGGGCTGGCAAAAACGCGGCGCAAAATATCAACCAGCGGTGCCACGCGTCGTCCCACTGAGCGACGCCGGCGATGAGATGAAAGACGCAAGCAACGAGCGTAGTCAGGAACAAGCCGGCGCCTAACAGGTGTAATCGATGATCTACTGAGCCGAGTCGTTCGGCATTTTGCTTGTGGTACTTCTCCTGACCTGAGAGCAGCACTTTCAAGAGCAACTCTCGACAGCCCGCCAAATAATCTGCACCGACGACAACATCAGGAAGCCCGGCCGCGCGTTCGACCGCGCGCGCGTGCCAATGCATCCAGGTCATCGCCGGATTGCCGTATGTTCCCAGATGCGACGGCACGTTCGCCTGATGCCACACTCCTCCTAACAAAGAGTTGAAGCGCACCAGCCGCAATCGCTCCGCCAGCGTCCGGTAGTCGATCCAATTTGCGTGCCAGCGGCGCCGCCGCCCATACCACGTGAGCCAGATGATAATGAAAATGAGAACGGCTTCGGCTGCGATACTTATCAAGCCAACCGTGTGCGAGGCTTGAGCGGTCGTGCCAATCAGAGCCAGCAAGACGGCCAGCGCGCCAAGCAAATAAATCCACGCAAAAGAGCTTCGATAGTGATTTGCATAATAGACCGAGAGCTGGTTTGCCCACGCGTAGTGCGCGAGATAGTTGGCTTCGATCCACGCGACGATCGATTCGGGAAGCTTGTGTTGTCTGATTCTCTCCGGAGTTCCGTGCCAGTCTTTGTGCCAATCTGATTTTGTTTTTGGCACGAAGTCGGGCACCCGAATCTCGAGCGATTTCGGCTTGAAAAGGAGAAGGTCGCGAAAGAAGTTCCACCAGCCGCCCAATAGAGTCCAGGAACAGCGCCGGTCTTGGAAATAAGCTTCTCGATGCTCTCTCTCTGATAACTTCCCGCTATTGTTATTGGCGTCCGGCGGTAGCAACAACTCGATTACCTGGTCCTTGAGCAATCGAAAGTCGCCTTGAATATCCACCTGTTGCTGCAGCAGCCGCCACGCAGGACGCCTGAGATGCCAACTGCTCGGCGCTTTCCAATCCACCCAGAGCGCAGGAATCCCGCGCTGAAGCGCCTCGCGAACTATCTGTCCAGTGCCGCCAACGCCCTGCGCGTCCTTGCCATCCCAAATAGCGATCAGCAAATCGGTTTGATTCAACATCACCCGCCCGGCTGCAAGATAAGAATCTCCGGAGCGGGCGCGACATCCGTCAAGCTCGAACACCGCGGTGGCTCGATCGCGCAGCCTGCGATGTTCAGCCAGCACGCTTGGATCTGTTAAATCCTTCTCGTACTCGGATCGGTCGAAGGGCAACACTGCTTGCAACTCGTAACCGATTTGTTCTCCTTCGCGAGCTACCCATTGATCTGCGCCTTCAGCGAGCGCGCTGATGAGCCTCAACCCGGACGGCTTTCCGTCCTTGCGCGCGGGCAGTTCAGAGAAGAGATCGCGGTGCGCAATCGCAACTCCAGCGAAAGTGTCCTGGATGTGGAGCAGTAGTTTGTGACAGGTGTCTCCAAGCGCAGCAACGTCCGGATTGGGACGTTTCTTCGAATCGGGACGGTGCCCGGTGACGCCAACGCGAAGCACTAGCGGCGCCCGCGGAGGATGGTCGGCCTGCGGTGACGTTGTCGCTTCGGGAAGCGTTTTGCCTGGACGGTCGCTGTCGGAGGCTGTAGCGGCGTTGGTGGCAGGTTGGATCGA
>DATFWM010000303.1:0-3323 GCA_035259295.1 Blastocatellia bacterium
GCCTCGACCGTCACTTCTTCGGCGGTAAAGGGAGCGCTGGGCGGTACATTGTAGTCAACCTCCGCCTCTTTCAGGCTGGCGGAGAGGATGGCTTCGAAAGACGGAACAAAGCTCGAGTACTCTTCTCGAACGGCGGCGAAATTCTGCAGCGGTATTGCTAGAGTTGCGATTCGGCCCTTGGCATCGACCCAAACGACGACGTTCGACAGTCCGATCGTGACGCTGTAGCGATCCATCGCGACTGGCGCGGGAGAGGCCGCGATGCCCGTCGCTTGCACCTCATCGCGGGCTACGCGCTCGACCCTCGCGCTCGCGTTTGGGAAGATTGGAAGTTGCTGGACTCCTCCGCGCGCCGCGTCGTAACGCGCGAGCAGAAATTGATTCATGTAAAAAATGTTCCCGCCCACGAGAGAGGCGTCCTTGGCGAAAGGAAGCTCTTTGGTGACGCCGGAGGTTGTGATAGCGGCAGTCGCTCCTTTGACGACCACGGATTGATCAAAAGGCTTTCCGTTGACCGTGCCTTTCGCATTGGATGAGAGCGGCGACCCCGTCTTGTCCACTTCCAGGGTCGAGTTCAGGTCAAGCGCCGCGCCCGGTATTTTAAGATCGGTGTGCGCGCTCGCCGCGTATCCGCCATCAGACTGGCATTTGATCTCGAATTCTTCACGCCCGATCGAACGGTCTCCCAGCCAAAAGAAGAACACGCCTTTGCCACAGATGGAGGGTGCCAGTAAAGGCGCCGCCGTTGGAAGCTTCTGCTGCGCAAACGAATGAGATGAAATCAGTAGAATGATGATGAAGTTCGAGATTCTTGCTTTCATAGCTAAGCTGCCTCATCGGGTCTTTGCAAAGTGAGTGTGCGGGGAATGCCTTGCAGGTCCCTGGTCACATCAACCAGTTTCCAGCGCGACTCTTCTATCAGGCCCTTGATCGAGTCTAACTGACTGTATCCGATTTCGAAAATCAGATGCCCACCAGGCTTCACGTAACTCACACCATTCTCGAGCAAACGACGATAGAAGTCCAAGCCGTCAGCCCCGCCGAACAAAGCCTCGCGCGGTTCCCATTCGCGGACTTCGCGTTGAATGAGTTCGGGTTTCCCTTCGTCGACGTAGGGCGGATTTGAGGCAAGTATGTCGACCGCACCTTCAAGCCCGCGCTCCGCGAGTGGCGTCAATAGGTCGCCGGTTAGGAACTGGATTCTATCTTCCACGCCGTTCTGGCTCGCGTTTCGTCGAGCGATATCGACCGCCGCGTACGAGACGTCCGTGGCAATCAATCGAGCGCGCGGAACGTTCGCTGCAACCGCTACCGCGACGCAGCCCGATCCTGTGCCGACGTCGACGATCAACGGGCTATGCTCTCTAAACTCGCGCGCCAACGTGATCACGCGCTCCACTAAGAACTCTGTCTCGGGCCTGGGTATCAGAACATCTAGTGTGACCAGGAAATCCAACCCATAGAACTCCTGATGACCGGTGATGTATTGAAGCGGCTCGCCGGCCGCTCGTCGCTCGATTAACGCGAGATAGGTTTGATAAGTGGGATCATCAATCTGTTCGTCTGATCGTGCGATCAGATAGGCTCGGTCTACGCCCAGCAGATGCCCGAGCAACACGCCTGCCGTGCGCCGCGCTTCGTCAATGCGAGCTTCGGCCAGTCGTCGCGCTCCTTCGGCAATGGCTTCGCTTATCGTAGGCAAAATTGTTCAGAACGTTAAGACCGTGGCCCAATCGCGCTTTGAATCTCACGGTTGGCTCGTCATTTTATCTTTTTCGCTTCGCGGTCTCTGGCCTGATGAAGAACAAGGTGCGACACTTTGCCGCTCCCGTCTTTGACAAACGTGATCTGCGCATCCATCATTTTCAGAAAGAACTTTGTTTCCGATTCCGCGAACATCTGCGCTTTCGGCAGAGCCGACGCTTCGACATAAAACTTGTCGCCCTCGCGACTGATCGCAAGAACAACATTAGCCGAAAGCTGGTACTCGCCAACGTATGCGTCAAAGGTCTTCGGATCTAGCGCAATCGTCTTCGGCTCTTTGGGCGCAAGCGCGGCGTTGTAGAAACCCGCAACCCCGTGCGCGATCCTGCCGGGATTTGCGCCCGCCAAATTCGTAAGAACGATCAGTGTTAACTTGTCGTCAACGTAGCGGGCAATGTAAGTCGTGAATCCCTGCCACGCGCCGCCGTGCTCGATGATGTGATGGCCGTTCGCGTCGCCGAACCCCCACCCGAAGCCGTATTGCTGCGCCTTGCCGTCGGCGAGCTTCACCGGCGTCCACATCTGTTCGAGGCTCGAACGCTTGAGCAGCTTTTCCGTATAGAGCGCCGCGTCCCACTTCGCCATGTCGAGCACCGTGAGATACAGGCTGCCGTCGGCAGTCGTGTTCAAGGCGGGCGAAACCCATTCCTGATTCTTCAACTCGCCTTTGACGTTGCGATAGCCCGCGGCGCGGTTCGGTACGATGTCGGCTTCGTTTATGATGCGCGCCGTTGTCATGCCGAGCGGCACGAAGATTTTATCGCGCAGCAGGTCGCCGTAAAATTTGCCTGTCGCTTTCTTGACGATGATGCCTAGCGTCACGTAGCCGGTATTGCTGTAGCTCCACTTCTCGCCGGGCTGAAAATCTAGCGGCATGGATTCGATCTTTTTGAGCAGCTCATCGTCTGTGTAATCCTGTCGCATATTGATTTGCGCATAAATCCGATTTGACAACCCCGATGTGTGAGTGAGCAGATGACGAATGGTTATATCTTTCCAGGTGTCCGGCGCCTCCGGGATGTACTTGCTGATGTGATCGTCGAGTGCTAGCTTGCCTTCCTCGACGAGCATCATCACCAGCGTCGCGGTGAACTGCTTGCCCACGGAACCGGATTGAAAAATCGTTTCGGCCTTGGCGGGAACATTCAGCTCGACGTTGGCAAGTCCATAGCCTTTGGCCAGAGCGACTTCGCCGTTCTTGGTGACGGCGATCGAGAGGCCGGGAATGCGCTGATCTTTCATCTCGGTCTTGATGAATTCGTTGACGTCGGCGGTTTGCGCAAAGTCGTAAGATGAGATTGACAGTACCAGTAACGCCGCAATCGAGAACGCGAGTGTGCGGTTCATCAAAGTCTCCTTGCTGTAAGATTGACTTGTTGCTGAAAAGATTGAACGAGGCCGGGAGAAACTTGTTCCGAGGTAGCAGTCGAATCGATCTCATCCGTGGCCTATGCCAATTCATAGACCACGGATTAGGCGGATTTGACAGATAGACACTGATCAAGCCAGCTCAATCAGCTTCCTTCTTTTCCTTCTTGTCCTTCTTGACACCGCCGGCC
>DATFWM010000304.1:0-3189 GCA_035259295.1 Blastocatellia bacterium
CTACCGTCGACATTGATTACCATAAGTGCCGGTTTATCCTCCGACCCACGAACGAAGACCAGCTTCGAACTATCTGGAGACCATGCTTGCCCGCCTCCGTAACCGTTAGTCAGCCGATGCATATGACTCCCGTCCGCATCGATGACGTACAGGCCGGAACTGCCGTCCGCCATGTGCCCCACGAAGGCAATGTGCCGACCATCAGGTGAGACGCGTGGTTGGCCCGCCCGGCTCCGCCCTTGACCTTCCTCAGCGCGACTAGGAAGCGACAAAGGAATCATGCTGCCAACTACCAGCAGCGCTGCGGCCAATCCGGTCGCTGCGCGACCAGCTACGGCGATGCTCCAAGCAACAATTTCGAGTTTCAATGATTTTGACCTCCACCGGTCTTGTCATGACGTTGTCGTATAACGGTCTGTTACACTTAGACGAAAATGCACCTCGTTTTCTTTCATCCCTTAATCGGAAAGAAGAGTTAGTGTAGGAATCGCCTTCGTAGCTTGCCTGGTGCGGCGGAGCGTGCTTTGATGCTCGCCGCCCGCGTCAACTCAATCGTTGGGCCCCTTACGCGCCATTTCACATCTGAAGTAGCGCTGCGGCATACTTGACAAAAAAAATACCGTCAGATTAGAAACAGCAAGTCTGATGAGACGTTCTGTTGGCACGCGGCTAGGCCCTTATGAGATCACCTCGCTACTGGGCGCGGGCGGGATGGGCGAGGTCGGCGCCGAGCTTAACGTGGTCCTAAACTGGACCGCGTGCATAAAGCGATGACATTGACGCCAGGCACAAAACTCGGCCGCTATGAAATCCGCTCGAAGATTGGTGAGGGCGGAATGGGTGAAGTGTATCTGGCGCAGGACACGAAGCTTGATCGCAAAGTTGCGTTGAAGATTCTTCCCGCCGATGTTGCTTCACATCAAGATCGCATGGAGCGCTTCAATCGGGAAGCGAAGTCCGCGGCGGCATTGAGCCATCCCAACATCGCACAGATCTTCGAGATTGGCGAGCATGATGGTGTGAACTTCATCGCGATGGAATTCATCGACGGCGTGACGTTTCGCGAATATGCTCGTCGCTCGCAAGGCGATCTGGGAAAAATCTTGCGCCAATTGCAGCACATTGCCGAAGGACTTGCCAAAGCTCATGCGGCGCGAATCGTGCACCGCGATCTGAAGCCCGACAACATAATGATCACCCGCGACGATCACGCGAAGATCTTGGATTTCGGTCTTGCAAAGCTGATCGAGCCTCAGCCGCCTCGAAGCACAAGCGAGAGTGTGAGCGAAATTGCAACCGAAATCCTCGAGCGGCATTCGACGCCCGGCGTGATTCTCGGCACAGCAGGCTACATGTCGCCGGAGCAAGCTCAAGGCAAGACTATTGATGACCGCTCGGATATTTTCTCCTTCGGATGCATTTTGTTTGAGGCGGTGACGGGTCGCAGGGCATTCGAGGGCGCAGACTCGATTGATACTCTCAACAAGATCATTCGCGAGCCGGCTCCGCCAATCAGTGATTTTCGTTCCGATGTGCCGAATCATCTTCAAAGAATTGTTCGGCGATGCCTGGCGAAAGATCCCGAAGACCGCTATCAAACGATCAAAGACGTGGCGATTGAGCTAAAGGAATTGCGTCGAGAATTGGCAGCGAGCGCGGCGATTGAATCGACGGTCCCTCCACCTGGCGATAGCACGGTTCTCGACTCGTCTGGCAGCACGACTTCGCCGGTCGCGGTCCAATCAACTTCGTCAAGCGCGGAGTACATCGTCACTGGGATCAAGCAGCACAAACTTGCTGCGGCGATTGCTCTTGTTGTGGTCATTGTCGCCGTTGGTCTTGGCCTATACCTGCGAGCGCGGAACACCGAAGGCTCGATCGACTCGATAGCTGTTTTACCCTTTGTCAACGCAAGTGCCGATCCGAACACAGAGTATCTCACGGACGGCATCGCCGAAAGCTTGATAAACAGCCTCTCTCAGTTGCCGCAACTGCGCGTCGTGCCGCGTAGCACGGTGTTTCGCTACAAGGGCCGAGAGGTTGATCCGCAAACCGTGGGGCGCGATCTCAAAGTCACGGCGGTGCTCACGGGAACGGTCCTTCAACGCGGCGATCTTTTGCGCATCCAGACGGAGCTGATCGATGTCGCGAAAGAATCGCAGCTTTGGGGTGAGCAGTACAATCGGCGACTGTCCGACATCCTGGCGGTGCAAGAAGACATCGCCAATGAAATATCTGAGAAGTTACGCTTGAGGCTTTCAGGAGAAGAGAAGAAGCAACTGGCTAAACGCTACACCGAGAACCCGGAAGCGTATCAGCTTTACCTCAAGGGCATTTACCACGCGGCGAAGTTCAGCAAGGAGGAACTCGACATCGGATTCGGGTACTTGAGGCAGGCAGTCGCGCTCGATCCGAACTACGCTCTGGCCTATCACGGTTTGGCGTATTACTACTACCTCGTGGTTGATTATCTGGAACCACCCCATGAAGCGATGCCCAAAGCGCAGGAGGCTGCTCAGAAGGCGTTAGCAATAGACAATACGCTGGCGGGCGCGCACAACGACCTGGCCACTGTCTATTGGTTGTACAACTGGAACTGGTCCGCCGCTGAGAAGGAGTTCAAGCGAGCCGTTGAGCTCGACCCGAATGATGCGCTCACTCATGAGATGTACTCATGGTATTTAGTGACGATGGGCCGCATCGCTGAGGGAATCGCGGAGGCCAAGAGAAGCCAGGAACTCGACCCGCTTGCGCAGGAGCGCACCCTTGTCCTGGGATGGGATCTCTACCTGGCACATCGCTACGATGAGGCGATTGAGCAACACCGCAAGGCGATTGAACTGGAGCCGAACTATTGGCTTGGTTACTCCTGGCTGGGACACGCGTACGCGCAGAAGGGACTCTGGCGCGAAGCTACCACAGCATTCCAGAAAGCGAGGTCCGTCGAAGAGGTCATTGCTGAACCGCTAGTAGGGCTTGGTCGTGTGTATGCAGCCTCCGGGAAGAAAGAGGAGGCGCGAACGGTGCTCAACGAATTGAACCAGCGAGCCAGGCACCCCTACGTCTCGTCGTACCTGATCGCGACTATTTATGCGGGTCTTGGTGACAGAGATCAAGCCTTCGCTTCGCTCGAAAGAGCCTACGAAGATCGTTCGTGGTACATGACGCATATGAAGCTCGATCCCGAAC
>DATFWM010000305.1:0-12931 GCA_035259295.1 Blastocatellia bacterium
ATGCGCGCACCGCCTGCAACTCCGGCGACGTGAGGGTGAGCCGGGTTGACCCCGCTGTCGATGATCGCGACTCTCACGCCGGCGCCGGTGTAGCTTGCGAACGGCTCGCACGACGGTTTGATCTTAAAGATCGTCTCCACAAACTTGATCCTGCAATATAGACCGCCGATTGCGCTGATCTGACGGATTAACGCGGATGCCGCTTCAGACAATTATCATTGCAATCGTTGCGGCTATCATAACCAAAGCCGTTACCCATCCCGCCCACTTCAGCGGCCACGGATTTGTTCGGCTGCCCATTACTTTCTCATCGCTGGTAACCAGAGCCACCAATACGATGAGCGGGGGAGCCAAGACCCCGTTCACCACCGCTGCATAAAACAGCATCTTTACCGCGTTGACTCTCAGAAAGTCCAGCGCCAGGCCGATCACAACTGCAGTCGCCAGCACGCCGTAGAACTTAACTGCGTGGCTCGGCCGATCGTCAAGCGAACCGCGCCAGTGCATCGCTTCGGCGACCGCGTACGCCGCAGACCCCGCAAGCGCCGGGACCCCGAGCATGCCCGTCCCGACCAGTCCGAGCGTGAACAACAGGTATGCCGCGTTGCCAGCAAGCGGTCTCAAGGCTTCTGCAGCTTCGCGAGCTGTCTCGATCTCACGTTGCCCGGTTTGGTACAGAGTCGCGCCGGTAGTCAAGATTATGAAATACATCACCACGCCGGCAAACACCATTCCCGTTATTACGTCGGTGTTCGCAGCTCGAAGCTCTTCGTCGGTGGCGCCCCGTCGCGAGTGAATTGTGCGCCGGCCCATCTTGCGCTCCTCTTCCACCTCCTGCGCAGCTTGCCAAAAGAAAAGATAAGGCGAGATGGTCGTCCCGAGCACTGCTACGAAAGTGGCGATATAGCTTGGAGTCCATTGGATGTGCGGGACGAGAGTCGCCTTCAAAACCTCGCCCCAACGAGGATGCGCCATAAACGCAGCGGCGACATAAGCGAACAGCACGAGCGTCAGCCACTTGAACACTCGCGCGATGTGCCGGTACCGGGACCAAATAAGCAGCACGACGATCAACACCGCGAACAGCGGAAGCCACATCACCGAAGGAAGGCCGGTCATCATCTGCATGGCTTGAGCCATTCCGCCCAGGTCCGCGCCGATGTTCACGGTGTTGGCGACGGCCAACAAGGTGCAGGCGCCAAACAGCACCCACTTCGGATAGCGACGACGAAGCACACCGGCCAGTCCCTGGCCAGACACCAGCCCAAGCCGCGCGCACATGATCTGAACCGCAGCCATCAGCGGGAATGCAAAGAACACGGTCCACAGTTGAGCGAACCCGAACGCTGCGCCGGTCACCGAGTAAGTGGAAATGCCCGAAGGGTCGTCGTCCGCGGCGCCCGTGATCAACCCGGGTCCGAGCTCGCTGAAGAATCGCCTGATGGGGCGCGAGCTGAAATGTTTGTCGAGATAGCGCGCAGTCGAGTGAGCTACTTTGTCGATTCTCATTAGACGAGCAGATGTTGAGCGTCACGGCCAGCGCCGTTCATTTGCAAGTTTCGGAGATTATGCGCTCGAGCATTTCAATCTGTTGCTGCTGCATTCGAACCAGATCGGCCCAGTAACTATCGCGCAGCTCGTTGAACTTTTCGTGAAGCTGCATGATCTCCATCTCGGCTTTCATATCGACTTCATAATCATTCGTGGATTGAAGACGGTCTTTTTCCGCCTGGCGATTCTGGCTCATCATTATTATCGGCGCGGCGTACGCAGCCTGAAACGACAGAGCAAGGTTCAGCAGAATGAACGGGTAGGGGTCCCAGTGCTGGATTAACGCGACAATGTTCAGCGCCACCCAGGCAGCAAGCACGATGCTCTGGGTGATGATGAAACGCCACGAGCCCATCGTCGCTGCGACGCCGTCGGCGATTCGCTGTCCCAGCGTCAGATGGTCCTCGAACTCGCGGGCGACGTTGCGGGCGGTGCGCCCGCGGTTGATGAAGCGCTTGACTATCTCGCGCTCGTCTTCGGAAAGCTTCTCGAGTTCTTTGGCTAGAAACTTCCTTGCGGTTTCAGTTCGCGTAACGGGCATAGATCCTCTGCTTGTAGGGGCGGCCCAAACTCTATCGACGGCGCTTGAGCAGAACTTTGGCGGTGTAGCTGACAACCACCTCGTCTTTCTGATTGATAACCTCGTTGAGCATCGTGACGATGCCGCTCGTTTCGTCGCGCTCGCTCTTGCCCTCGACTCTTTGCTTGACCCGAATCGTGTCGCCGATGAAAGTAGGCTTAACGAAACGCAGTCGATCGAGCCCATAGAACGCGATCACGGTGTCGGCAGTCTGACCCATCCGCACCGAGAGTCCGGTAGCGATCGAGAACACCAGCGCGCCGTGAGCGATTCGTTGCTTGAAGGGCCCGCGCTCAGCCAACTCTTTATTGGTGTGAATTTCGTTCCAGTCCCCGGTTATGCCTGCGAAATTCACAATGTCGGTCTCAGTGACGGTGCGCCCGGCAGTCATTGCTTCTTCGCCGATCTGGAAGTCCTCGAAGTATTTTCCCATTGATCACTCCTCGCTAAAATCTAAGGTCGAGCCGTCATCTTTCTTTTTGATTGTGAGTTGAAACAGCGGATCGGCGGCTTCGCTGAAAACAAAGCACGAGTTGCGAAGCTGCGGCATCCAGCCCAGCACCAGCTCGCGCCGCAACCGGGCGTCATCCCGAACCTGCCGCATCGCCTCAGCGGTTTCGGGTTTCTGCTTTGCCGCGACGTAATTCATCTGAAACGCGCAGCCGGCCATATTGGTGACAAGCGTGTGAAGGTGATTGCAGCTCGCGGCTCCGCCGACAAGTTCGCCCGCGCGCTTGCGGAACCCGCGCCCGATTCTTTCTCCGACCAGACCATCAAGCGCGGCGAGCGAACCCTGGCAGAAACCGGGATAAGGCATGCCGGTAATGTCGCCGGTTGCTTCGCGAATGACGAAATCTGGAAAGCCGATCACGAACCTGGCGGCGAGCGAGTGAACGTTGTCGTTGAGCGTGCCGCGAATCTCGAAGCTCGAAGCGTCGAGCCAGTCCATCGTTACGTTAATTGATCTAGAAAATGCCGCCATGAAGTCTCCCGAAAAGGAACCACAGATGAGCACAGATGAACACCGATAGAGTGACAGGACCCTCGGCTAAGGGCGGCCAGTTCCCTTAAAGAATCTGTGTTAATCTGTGTTCATCCGTGGGTGCTTAGTCCGTTGCCGCTCCGCTCGATCGCGGACGATTGCGAATCTCAGCCGCGCGAGACTCGATCGTCTTGAGCAGCTTCTCGAACGGCTCGACGAACAACCTCACGCCATCGGCCAACACGTGACTCGTGACTTGATCCAGACTGATCCCGATCTCTTCCAGTCGAGCCAACCGCGCGCGCTCATCGTCCAGATTGTCTTCAATCGTCACTCGAGCGCGCCCGTGATCGCGAAACGCGTCGATCGTCGCCGGCGGGAGCGTGTCCACAGTCTCAGGCCCAATGAACGCCTCAACGTAGTAGACATCCGGATAAGCCGGATTCTTCGTGGAGGTCGAAGCCCACAACGGGCGTTGGACCTGAGCGCCTTTTTCTTTCAGCGATGCGAATCGCCCACCGTGAAAAACCCTCTTGTATCGCTGATAAGCCATCTTCGCGTTGGCGACCGCGATCCGGCCCTGCAGAGACCGCAGCTTGGCTTTCTCTTCGTCGTCGGTGCTCTGCTCAATGCGCCGCTCTAGCTCCTTATCAACCGCCGTGTCGATGCGGCTGACAAAGAAGCTCGCCACAGACGATATATTGTCGATCTGTTTGTTCTCAGCGGCGCGCCGCTCGAGTCCGCGAATGTAAGCTTCCATCGTCTGCTCGTAAGCGTGTAGCGAGAACAACAACGTGATGTTGATGTTGATGCCTTCGTAGATGCACTGCTCGATGGCGGGAATGCCGGCTTCGGTTCCTGGAATCTTGATCATCGCGTTCTTGCGATCAACCAGCTTCCATAGCCGGCGTGTCTCTTCAATAGTGGGGGCGGTCTTGTTGGCAAGCTGAGGATTGCACTCGAGGCTGACGAACCCATCCTTCCCGCTGGTGCGATCGTAAGCTTTGGCGAGCACGTCGGCCGCGCTCTGGATGTCCTTCACCGCGAGCGCTTCATAGATCTCCTGTGAGCTCTTTCCTTTTTCAACGAGGTCAGTGAATTGATCGTCATAAAGATCAGAGCCGGTGATCGCCTTCTCGAAAATCGCGGGGTTGGACGTGACGCCGCTCAGACCGTCTTCATCGATCAGCCGCTTGAGCGCTCCGGAGGTGATCAGCTTTCGATCGATGCTGTCGTGCCAGACCGACTGTCCGAGCTTGGTGAGGTCTATCAACGGATTAGTGCTCATCATTATTCCTCCTAAAAGAAGTATGCAGCGTCCAGAACGAGCGTGCAAAGATAGAATTGGCCAGTCACGCGGCTATTATCGGCGTCATCGCGCGCGAGCGCAATAGCCCTACGCCTCAGATGCGTGCTTCTTTGGAACGCGGCGCACGAGCATACGTAATATGCACCAAATAGAGACAGACGCGGCGAGATGCTTCAGCGTGTGACCGCTGACAATCCGACCCAGATTGAAAACTACCGGGTCCAGAACCTCGAATACTTTGGCGAGAACGTAAAGGCCCATCGCGATCAACAACTCTCGGCCTCTGGTGTATCGTGACCGAAACATTACAGCAATGAGTGCTATCGCAAGGCCTGAATGGAATTGAACGACGACATAAGGACGCAGGTCACCACTGCCGCGCGCCTCGCTCAAGTACCAGTAGATAACGCTCCCCGCGCCGATCATCAGCAAAGGCGTGAAGAGCATCAGGCCCGCCTTTGCATTGATTCGCTCGCAAATGACGCACGTCAACAGAGACATGAACGCTATCGTCATCGGCAATCGATCCCACACTAACCGGTCATTGTCAGGCGACAGGTGATAGTAAGCGGAGCCAAAGCAGGTGAGCGATACCGCCAGGAAAAATGTCACGTAAGCCAACCGCTCAGGTGCTGTCAGCAAGCGCTTTCTTGAATTCGACTGCGTGAGGAAAACCAGCCCCGAGATTCCGATTATCAGAAATGGAATATTTGAAACGACGTTGAGGAAGTTCGGCACGCCGATCAGCGCGCGATGATCGGCGAAGTTATGATAGGACTGGTCCTGTGGGATTCGAGGAACGAGCGCCGTTGCGACAATCGCCGCGAGCGTCCAGCCGGCGAGCACCAATATCCGAACGCGTCTCGTCATTCAGTGCCCACCGGAGCTTGAGCATCTTCTCCCCCGATAAATTCCGCAAGCCGCTGCCGATAGCGCTGATACAGAAACGACACTGCCAGCAAGATTGCCCCCAACACGACGAACGAGATTATGCGATAAAGCTTCTCGAGCGAAGAGAGGTCAAACAGGAAGACCTTGAAGATCGTCAGGCCCAACAGCAACAGCGCCATCACACGAAGCAACTTGCTCCGGCGCGCAATTCCAACGGTCAACATAGCTCCGCCGTAGATCGTCCACACAAGCGATAACCAAAGCTGCTGCGCCAGACCCAAGTCGCGAAGCTCTTCCGCCGCGGCATCACCTGCTATCAGCTTCTTCCCGAAATAGCCGAGGACTTCCGTGCTAAGCATCACAATGGCAAGCACGTTTGCGACTGCGACGATCACCGGAGCGGCAGAGCGCTCTTCTTCTTCGATATCTTCAGCTCTCGAATAGAGCCGAACAATCAAAGCCAGCGCGCCAATGAGCAGGGCGAAGGCGGCGAACGTTTCGTTGAAGATCAGCGCGTGCCATGGCGCGCGATAAAACCTCAGGTCATTAATCCACAGTTTGAAGATGACAGCCGCAAGCAAGATCAGTCCGCCCCATCTCAAGGGTTTAAGCTTGCGTTTGATCCCGACAAAGAAAACCGCCGAGCCGTAAATCGTCCAAAGCGTCGAGAGCGCGAGCTGTTTGGCGTTCTCAAGTCGAGTTACAGCCTCTCCCCTTGCGACCGTCTGCCCGCGGTCGAAGTAGCCGAGTACCTCTGCGGTGAGAGCGATGATTGCAAGCACGTTCGCCGCGCCGATCAGAAGCGCAAGCATTATGTCGCGCTCTTCGTCGTCAGCGTCCAAGCCTCGCGCGTAAAACCTTGCGCAGAGAGCTAACGCGATTGTGACCAAGGCGAACGCCGCGAACGTTTGGTTCAGAATCAGGGTGTGCCACGATGCGTCGTAATAGCTCAGATCGACCACCAGGACTTTCACGCTTGCGCCGGCCAGCAGGACGATCGCGAGATACCGTAGCAGCTTCAGCCGTCGCGTCACGCCGACAAACAGAGTAGCGACGCCGTAAGCAGCCCAAATCGCCGTAAGCGTCAACGCCTTCGTGTTTCCAATCGACATCGACTGATCGCCGCCCGCTGTGGTTTTCGACTGCTCGAAATAATCGCTTGCGTCGACGCTCAACAGAATCACGGCAAGGGCGTTCGCCGCGAGCAGGTACAACCCGGTGAACATGGATCGCTCTTCGTCTTCGACGGTGGACGTGATTCGCTTGAAGAAGATCGACCCGGCCGCAAGCGCTGCAACGAGCACGCCGCACGAGAGCGCCCGCCGGTTTAGCAGCGGCAAGAAGCTTTCATTTGTGTGATAGGCAAACTCCCGCATGTCGTCCCAAAACCAATGCGAGAGCGCCACGCCGAACACAACCAGCGCGGCGTATCTCGAAATCTTGTCGTTTGCCTTCAGCCCGATCCAGGTCAGCGCAACGCCTTCCAGCGCCCAGGCCATCGTCACCCAATGTTGATCAAGCTGAATGGGAACCGCGAGCACCGCGAACAGCAATGCGAGACCAAGAAACGTGTAGATCAGCAGTTTGTCTTCTCGATCGCGACTGTAGGTGAAGTAACCGAGACCCATATAAAAGGCAGACACCAAAACCGCAAACAACCCGAGGAACTTGTGATACTTGTCTTCGAGCAACTCGTAGCTTGTGCTGAAATACAGCAGCGCGTTCGAGAACACCATCGCCAGCTCGAGCCACGCGATGGGCCGCCGGTTGACAACGTTGTGCAGCACGGCGAGCAACGCGAAAATCATAAAGAATACAGTCAGGAAGAAGACCGTCGTCCAGAGCTTCTCCGTTGCGTACCACGTGAACATCCACGCGACGAACATCACCACCGTCGCGATAAAAGCCATGTAATTCAGACTGCGCCATCGCTTCGAGTAAGCCAGCGCAAGCACGCCCAGGTCCAGCAGCGCTATGTAGCCAAAGAGGCCTATCTCGTTGTCTACGCCGGTCGAGAGAAGTATCGGAGTCAGGAAGCCTCCGATCAGCCCCAGGACCGCGATGGCCAACGCGCTGTAGCGCGCTGCCAACAGCGAAGCCGTCGCAGTAACCGCAGCCATTAATGCAAAAGCCAGCGGTTGGGGTATCAGATGATACGTGTTGAATCCTACGAAGATCGAAAGATAGAGAATGAAGATCCCGCCGCCCGACAGACCATGCGAGTAAACGGGATAACGCCGGCGCAATCGTTCGCCGCCCACCAGAAATGCCAAACCGATCATCACGCCGATGTTCACACGCCAGCCCGGAGTGATCCATTGATTGTCGAACGCAAACTTCAGGAAGAAGGCAACGCCAAACGAAATCGCGATGATGCCAATCCAAAGGAGCCAGCGTCCGCCTATGCGCGACTCGAGATCGGGACCCGTTCTCGAAGTCTCGCCCGCGCGCCTGGTCTGTTGCATCTGTTCGGCGCGCGTCGCCTCAGTGATTGGGTGCACGGCAGTCGGCAGCGACTTCGCAGGTAAAGGGTCTGAAACGATCGCGGTGGGAGGCGTCGCAATTGGCGCGCCGTCAGCAGGCGATGAGACTTGTGGTGAAGGTTTAGATACCCGCTCGCGCCGCTCGGGCTTGCCGGAGGCTGGATACAGTCTCTCGTACGGGAGAGACTTTTCGGGCGGATTTGCAAATCCAAGCCGGCGTTCGATGGCGTGCAAGCGTGCTAACTGCTCGCGCACGGCGAGTTCGAGATAACTCAGGCGCTCACTCAATTGGGCTATTTGGGATTCGATCTCGGGTGAGGGCTTGTCTTCAGCCATGAGAACCTCCATCGCTGGCTCAGCATCAGGCGCTTCGATCACGAGCGGCTGTTCGCTCATAGATGACCGAAAGAGCTCTTCAGTTGCAGCGCCACCTCTACCTGTCGCGAAGAGTATATCAACTCTCGCTATGGTTCTTGAAAAAATCTGTGAGGGTCATCATCCTAGACAACAACATCACTACGATGAAAGGACAAGGAATTCAATGCGAGAAATCAAGATCAGCCAGCCGATTGTACTAACGGTTCTCCTTCTAGTTGTGAGTTCATCGGCTCAGACGCAAGGCCAGATGAATGACGAGGCTTGTCGCAAGTACCAACAAGCAGACGCGGAGATGAGCAGGGTCTACAAGCAGGTGGTCGCCGAATACAAGAGCGAGACCGCTTTCATCAAAAAGCTCGGCATAGCCCAACGCGCGTGGTTGGCGTTTCGAGATGCACATCTTGAGGCTCTGTTTCCTGAGATAGACAAGACCAGGTACGGGAGCGTTTATCCGATGTGCCGGTGCGATGTCCTGGCTGAGCTGAGCCGCGAGCGAACCAAGATGCTGAAGAAGTGGACAGCCGGCAACAAAGAAGGCGATGTTTGCACGGGCAGCGTCAAGATCAGCGTTGATTGACCGTCAGTGAAGCGCGCAAAGTGAGATGCACCGCAGACTTGGGATTGCGATTGAATGAAGCCTTCCATACAATTGTCTGAGCTTTGTGTCACAAGTTTTCGCTCAGTCATCTTTCTCTCCCGCGCGCCAGCCTTTTCTGTACCTGGCGGCAGCGCTCGTCGCGGGGATTCTAATTGATCAAGCTGTTCACGCACCTCAAGCGTCAGTCATTGCATTCGGCGTTGTTTCGTTGGTAGTATCAATCACACTGTGGCAGATCAAGAAACACGCCTATGTTGCGGTTGCGTTGATCATGTGTTTCGCGACTGCAGGCTGTCTGCTCTCCCTGGCCGAGCGGGCGAAGGTTACAACCGGACGGCTTTTGAGCCTCTATGAATCAAATGTCATAAACTCGGATGATCCCGTCGAGCTGACCGGCAAGTTGGTTACGCCGCCAGAGCCCGCGCCGGGAGCATATTATTTGGACACGGAAGCCGAGGGCATTCGCGTTCGCGATGACGTAATGTCCGCGACCGGTCGGGCTCGGCTTATGATCATGTCCTCGGACCATCAGTCCGAAAACGAATTCGCCAATCTGAATCTCGATTACGGTTCTCGTATCCGGGTGCTGGTAAGGCTGGAGCGGGCCCATGTGTATGCCAACCCCGGCTCGCCCGACTTCAACGAGTTTCTGGAGCGCCACGGTTACGACCTAAAAGGTGTGATCAAGAGCGCGCTCCTGATCGAGCGCATCGGCGACGGCCCTCGAAATCCAGCGCTCGCTTTTCTCTACCAATTGCGCTTGCGGATAATGCGGGCGATCGACTCAATCTTTAAGCCGAAGGTCGCGGGAACGCTAAAGGCTATGCTTACCGGCAACCGTTTCTTTCTGGACCCCGAAACGGTCGAGCGCCTCCGCGAGGGTTCGACGTTTCACACGCTGGTGATTGCCGGCTTGCACATCGGGATAATCGCTTGGGCGCTGTTGGGCGGGCGACCGGCGCTCAAGCGGCGGCGAGTTGCGCGAGTAATCTTAAGTCTGTTGGTCTTGTGGGCATATGCGATTATGGTCGGACTCGCGCCGCCGGTTACGCGCGCAACGACAATGATCTCTCTAGGGTTGTTCGGGCCGTTGCTCTTCCGTCGCTCAGCTTCGATTAACACCGTTGCGCTTGCTGCTTTTGCCATGCTCGCCTTGAAACCGGCTCTGGTGGCCGATCCTGGGTTTCAGTTGAGTTTCGTGGCGGTCGCCGGAATCGTGGCGCTTGCGTTGCCGCTGGCGGAGACATTGCGGGAGATCGGCGAGTGGCGTCCAACCGCGCATACCCCCCATCCGCCTTCGTGTCCGCTGCTGCTCTGCAATTTCGCGGAGGCGCTGTTCTGGAATGAACGCGCGTTCATCGACGAGATGCGACGCTCGCCGATTCGGTACGGGCTCAAGAAAGCAGGCGCGGCGTCAACGCTCGGACGATTCCGCGTTCAACGCGTGCTCAGGGGCGCCGTACTGCTTATGATCACGTCGGCGGCCATTCAGCTCGCGACGCTCCCGTTGATGGCGCTGTACTTCAATCGGGTCGCGCCGATCGGCGTCCTACTCAACGTGATAGCCGGTCTCCTGACCGGGGTGTTGATTCTTACTACGAGTGGCGCCATTGTTCTTGGTCTAATCAACGAGTGGGTTGGGGCGGCATTCGCGCCGTTCGTCAATGTCGCACACTATTTGTTAGTAAACGCAATCGCGCCTTTCGCCGATCTACCGCTGGTGACGTTCCGGGTCGCGCACTACGAAGGTTGGCATACGATAATCTACGTTCTGTATTTCGTTCCGCTTGCGCTGCTCGCGGTGCTGCTAGATCGCTGGGCCCCGGTTGAGCAATTGCATTCCGTGAGTCCGTCTTCGGCAGTTGCGGGGACCGACAGGACTAACAAGACCGAAAGACGAAGAAAGGGCGTCGCTTGGTCGGGTCGCCTGCGATTCGCACGCTTGCTCTTGTGTGTGATTGCCCTGGCATCGGCTGTCTTGGCCGTGGTCAGGGTGCCGAGCGAACGCGCGACTGGAAAGCTGACGATTCACTTTCTGGACGTAGACCAAGGCGATTCGGCGTTCGTCGTGTTCCCTCACGGCAAGACGATGCTCGTCGATGGCGGCGGCGAGATACGCCACACTAGCAGAGAATACGAACCAAATGAGGAAGAGCCGCAATACAGCGAAGGCGGGTTCTCGATTGGTGAGTCCGTTGTGTCTCGGTTCATTTGGTCGCTCGGCCGCACCCGAGTTGACTACGTGCTCGCCACCCACGCTCACGCGGATCATATTAGCGGGCTCTGTGATGTAATTCGCAACATGAGCGTGAGTCAAGCTGTGATCAGCCACCAGCCGACGGCCGAGCCGGAATACGACCGATTTGTCCGCACCGCTTACAAGCGCGGCGTCCCTTTGTACGCGGTCAGCGAAGGCGAACACTTCGAGATCGACGGCGTATTGATCAATGTGTTGTGGCCGAAGCCCGCTGAGACTCCGGTGACTTCAGGAAACAACGATTCAGTAGTCTTGAAGCTTGTGTACGGCACGGTCGCGATTCTGCTCGCGGGCGATATAGAGCAGGCGGCTGAGGATTCGTTGACGAATTCCGGTATAAACCTGCGTGCTGACTTGTTGAAGGTTCCGCATCATGGCTCACGGACGTCCTCGACGGAGGCGTTTATCAAGGCTGTGAGGCCCAAGTACGCAGTTATCTCAGTCGGTGAGCGCAGCCGTTTCGGGCATCCTCACCCCAAGATAGTTGATCGCTATATCTCGCACGGCGCAAGGCTGTTTCAAACCGGGCGCGATGGAACGGTGACTGCAGAAACTGATGGGAGTGCGCTTGCTATCTCGACCTACCGGAATAAAGCTACTGTTGAGACAGTGCAGCTTCCTCGTCCTTGACGCGAAGCAGATCGAGCATCAGTGACATGTTGCTGATTGCCTCGATCGTGCGAGAATAGTCGGCGTCTGACCTCTTGAACTCGAACGAGCCTTCAGTGATGTCCAGGAAGCTCTTCAGTGCGTTGATGCCCGATCCGGCGCCCGATTGCGCTCCAACAATCTGGCCGTCGTTGAAAAAAATCTCTCCGATGGCGGCGGGCGACTTTACGCTGAGCGACCCGCCGAGCTTGTTATTTTCGATCATCTGAATGATGTCGAACATGCTGACGATCGCAAAATTCCCGCGCAACAGGTCGGGCGCGTTCGACTGAACCGTATCAGGTTCGGGTTCGTCGCCAGGGGGCAGTACGAGCGGCTTGTTCTCAATCAAACTCTCGAGCGCTGCCAGATGCCGAGGCTTCAAATCCAGAAACTGAACTCCCATGCCCATCTGCGGTATGCTGTAACGAACCTCGGCGGTGGTCTCGATCGGAAGGTCCTTGACTCGAAATCGGAGTGTAATTCTGGTTCCCGGCGAATAGACAGCCATCGAGTCTATGAAGGCGCCCGTCATGCTGATGTCGTTGATCCGAGTTGCCGTGCGAGCGATTCCGTCCCCTTCGCATTCCACCTCGCAAAGATAACTTATTCGTTTGGCCTCGCGTCTATCCTTGCTGTGCGTCATTCCAATCCAACTACTCAACTCTGATCGTCTTCTTCAATCGACTTAAGCTCGCGAAGCTTTCGGGTTATCAAATCGTACTCGAAACCGCGTCGCGCGAGGTGGTCGAACAATCGCTTCGACGCGGCTCGGTCGGTGGGCCTCCCGTGCATTCGTATGTGCCTGGCGATAGCCCGATCTAACAGCCTCTCTTCTTCGCCTTCGCCAAACACCAAGTCCAGCGCAGCGTCGGCAGCATGCGCTGAAACCTTTTTTCGAGCAAGTTCCCGCGCAAGCTTCGCTCTTCCCAATGGTTTCAGCCTGACTCGGTAACTCGCATAGTTGTGCGCGAACAGCTCGTCGTTCAAATAGCCAAGCTCCTTAAGCCGTGCGATGCAATCTGCAACGGCGCTCGTCTCGGCTCCCCGACTCGTGCTCAGACGCTCGCGCAGTTCAACTTCGCTGTAAGATCGCCTCGCCAGCATTCTGAGAGCAACGCTCATCAGGCTTTCATTCGTTTGCTTTTTGGTCCGCGCGACAGAACGGCCACTGCCTTTCATCGCGCTGCTTGCTCTGTTCCTTCTAATAGCCAATTGACGAATTGCTTTGCGTCGGGTCTGTTTGGCTCGAGC